>CALKRZ010000194.1 GCA_937989765.1 uncultured Clostridia bacterium
GCACATATTATACTTATAAATAATTTTTTTATATTTTTTTAAAAAATATTTGACATCTTATAAAAGATATGGTAAAGTTAATTGAATCGTATAGAGCGAGTTTATAATTCACATATTATAAAGGGAATCAATTCGCTTCACATTTGATATTCTTTGTAATATGTGAATTTTTATACTGTTTATGCGGTCAAATTTTAAATTATGTTGGAGGTTTTTAACAATGAAAACAGGTAAAGTAAAATGGTTTAACTCAGAAAAAGGTTTTGGATTTATCGAAGTAGAAGGCGGCGAAGATGTATTCGTACATTTCTCAGCTATTCAATCCGAAGGATACAAATCCCTTGAAGAAGGTCAAGCAGTTCAATTTGACGTTGAAAAAGGCGCTAGAGGACCTCAAGCTACTAACGTAGTTAAATTATAAGAACAGCTTAAATAGGAGCCATTATGGCTCCTATTTTTTATACAAAAAAATATTTATTATTGATCGGGGGATTTTTATGGGAAAAATATTATGTTTTGTTTATGATACTATGGCAGACTTTGAAATCACATTAGCCTGTCATATATTACGATTAAATGCAGATAAAGAATTAATAACCATTAGCTATGGATCCTCGCCTATTACAGCTGCTTCTAAATTAAAATATATAGCTGATTGTACTGTAGATCAAGCTACGCTGTTGGATGATGTAGACGCACTCATTATACCTGGTGGATACGAAAGAGAGTGCCGACCCGAATTAATAGCACTCATAAAAAAATTACATACTAACAAAAAGTTAATTTGTGCAATATGTGCTGCTCCAGAATTTTTAGCCAAAACAGGAATTTTACATGATCATTCCTATACTACGACCTTAAGCAAAGAGCATCTTGCCACAAATGGAATAACAGACTTTTTTCCATGGCAGAACTATGTAGACGAAAAAATAGTAAGACATGAAAATATCATTACTGCCAAGGGTGTATCCTTTATAGATTTCGCAATAGAAATTGCGGATTATTTTACTATGTTTACTGATGAGAATGAGAAACAAATGTATTCAAAGGCTTATAAAGGTGAATAAGTTGCCTTAATCAAGACATACAAAAAAAAGAGTAGAGGGGATTAGTAAAACTTTCTTTTTGAAAGCTACTAATCCCCTCTACTCCTTCATTTCACTAAGCTCTCGAGCGGATTCGAACCGCCGACCTCTACCTTACCAAGGTAACGCTCTACCTACTGAGCTACGAGGGCATATTCATATGAGAGCACCAATTTTTCAGCGCTTTCATATGTTAACATATTTTCATCTACTCGTCAAGCTTTTTGTCCTCTAAAAATTTTTCCAATTTTCTTTTTACTCTCTGAAGGGCATTATCAATAGATTTTACATGACGATCCATTAAATCTGCGATCTCATAGTAGCTCTTTCCTTGAAGGTAATATGCAAGTACCTTGCACTCGAGATCACTAAGTACTTCTCCTATATGGGTTTCTATATAATGACGCTCTTCCTGTCCTATGAGCAGCTCTTCAGGATTGCTTAATTTGCCTCCGATAAGCACATCCATCAGCGTTCTTTCTGATTCTTCATCAAATATGGGTTTATTTAAGGAAATATAAGAATTTAAAGGGATATGTTTTTGTCTTGTAGCTGTTTTGATGGCTGTAATGATCTGGCGGGTAATACACAATTCTGCAAAAGCTCTAAATGAAGATAATTTGTCTTCTTGATAGTCTCGTATTGCCTTGTATAAACCGATCATTCCTTCTTGAATGATATCTTCTCGATCTGCACCGATTAAAAAATAGGTCCTCGCTTTTGCGCGAACAAAATTCTTATACTTATTAATTAAGAATTCTAGTGCATAACCATCTGTTTCTTTGACGAGTTCTACAATTGCTTCATCTTCCATTTCTTCATAGATCTCGAACTCTTTTTTGATCTCTGCATGACCGCTCATTATATCGCCTCCCCCAACTACATACTATTTTTGTCTCCTCAGCTTCTCCATCCAATCTGCCACTTTAGGATCCAAAAAAGTTTCCAATGCATTTTTTTTAGCGGACTGCTTCTCTATATACTGCTGTCTAATGGTGTTTTCCATCAGATTTACCTCATCATATAGTTCCCTTGCTGAAACACGCGTAGCCCCTCTCCCTAGTATAATAATCTGCTCTAGGGCATCTGATGTAGCTACGCGCACTCGATACAAGCACCCTATATCATGTGCTATCTTTTCTATATAATGATCTGCCGTTTCTGCCTCTTTAGTAAATACCACCATAATATTCTGATGCTGATAGATTTTTCCTATGCTGCCCTTTACCTTATGGGCATCAAAGACTACGATCACTTTTATTTTTTTGAACCCTTGATAATTAGACATAATATCAACTAACTTGTCCCGAGCGGATTCCAGGCTACCTTCTGCTATGATCTTAAGGTCTTCCCATGCATGGATTATGTTGTAGCCATCTACAAGTAAATATTCTACGTGCATCCATGCTTCCTCCTGTCATACACACTTGTCACTCTATGAAGAAGAAAGGATTTACAATAGCGATAGTTGCAACATTATAATCCTTTTTCTATATAAGTACAATTGTATTATATCATAAACCCAGTAGATTGTTAAGTGGACTGGGAAAATCTACAATATCTATTTCTTAAAATTTCTCTGCCTTACTACTTCATACATCAAAAGACCACCTGCAACTGAAGCATTCAGAGAAGAGATCTCTCCGTACATAGGCATTCTTACGACAAAATCACATTTTTCTCTTATAATTCGACTCACTCCTTGGCCTTCACTGCCGATGACCAAACCAATGGGACCCGTTAGATTTGCATCGAAATATACCTCTCCATCCAGATCTGCACAAGCAAACCATACCCCTTGCTCTTTAAGTTCCTCTATGGTTCTCGCTATATTGGTTACTTTCGCCACTGGCATATATTCTATCGCCCCAGCAGAAGCTTTAGCAACCGTTGCTGTCAAGCCCACTGCTCTCCTTTTGGGAATGATCACGCCATGTGCTCCAGCCGCATCAGCAGTTCGTAAAATAGCCCCTAGATTATGCGGATCTGTAATGTCATCTAATATGATAATAAAGGGGTCTTCTTCCTTTTCTCTCGCATTTGCCAGTATATCTTCCACCTCTACATATTCATGCGCAGATACATAGGCCATAATGCCTTGATGGGATTTGGTTTCTGATAGTTCATCCAGTTTTTGTTTGGCTACCTCCTGAACTACAATCCCCTGTTCCCGTGCCATACCTATAATCCTTCTGATGCTTCCTTCAATTTGACCTTTTTGAACTAGTATTTTGTCTATGGTATGTTCTGCTTTTATGGCCTCCATAACTGCATTACGACCTTCTAACCTCAAATTATTCTCTTCA
This sequence comes from uncultured Clostridia bacterium, assembly GCA_937989765.1. Lineage (GTDB taxonomy): Bacteria > Bacillota > Clostridia > Lachnospirales > CALKRZ01 > CALKRZ01. The sequence continues at coordinate 3,392 of CALKRZ010000194.1, forward strand.
TTTGATTTCATGCAAAATCTCCTTCTCTTTGGTATATACTAATGAATATGTATTATAAAAATGTATCTCAGAAAAAGTATGTGGTAAGGCAAATATATAAATCTTCCAACAACTGCAAAATCGCGCTTGTGCAAAGGGTAAGTTTAGTTGAAATCTGGGACGCGCTCCTTTGTTGCAGTTGTTTCCAGATTTATATATTTTCCTTACCACCACATACTTTTTCTGAGATCCATAAAAATGATGACAAAGGATGTCTCTTATGCGCACTGTCACACCCCAAGAAATCAAACAAGCTATAAAAACTAGTGCTTATCCTGTAGCGCTCACAGGAGCAGGCATTAGTGTTGCTAGTAGTCTTCCCACATTGAATAAAAAATTCCACGGGATTCCTATAGAAACCATTTTACATCGAAGCTTTTTCGAAGAACATCCCTATACCTTCTATGAATTTTATAGAGAGATCCTCAGATGGAAATACTGTGATCCTAATCCTGCCCATTATACCCTCGCCAAATATGGGATTAGTACTGTGACACAAAATATTGATGGGCTCCACCAAAAGGCTGGGAGTCAAAAAGTGATCGAAATCCATGGAAATCTCCGCCACTTGCGCTGCGAACAGTGCTGCATTCTGTATAACACCCAGTTAGCCAAATCCCAAACACTGCCTCTCTGTCATGCGTGTGGATCTATCTTAAAACCAGATATCGTACTCTATAATGAACCCATCCAGCATTGGAAGAAAGCAGTAAAGGAATTTTTAAAAGCAGATTTGGTACTGATTGTAGGTACCAGCCTACAGTCTTCTCCCATAAATGCGCTGCCGCAATTGGCGCTGGAGTCTGGCGCTGCCCAAATTACTATTAATGTCCATTCTGATCAATTTCTCCACTTTTAATAACGAAGTAGTCTGAACTTTTTTAGAAGCTGTGCAATCTTTTCACCCTTAGGCATTAACGCAAAATCTTCTTCCTGTAGTGCGCCTGTCAAAAGTAACATCACGATATATATAACTCCTGCTGCTCCGATGGCACCTAATGTAGCCAAGCTATTCCCCACCCGATATGCCAATTGGTAGTACGTAAAAAGAGTCATTCCACCCATCGCTACGACTGCCAACAAAGGTTTTAAAACCACATGTATAAATTCAATTTTGTATCCTGATAATTTCTTGACCTCATAAAAATTTAATGCTGCAAATACACCATATGCTGCAATAGAAGCTAGGGCTGCTCCTCGTACTTGGAGAGGTCCTGCCACCATTACATAAGTAATCACAATCTTTATAACTGCTGCTATGAGAAGATTGCGAATGGGTAGGAAAAAACGTCCCATCCCCTGAAGCATCCCCGTAAAACCTTGAGCCAGTACAACGAATATCAGACTAATACTTAAAAGAGCCAAAATATCTCCACCCGCATCATTTTGCCGATAAATCAAGGTTAAAATAGGCTGTGCCAAAAGGCATAATCCTACGGCTGAAGGAAGTCCTAAAAGCATTCCTAGCCGTGTACCCATCTGGATCTTATCGTGAAGCTCTTTTTTGTCCTTTCGTTCTACTGCCTCTGCAATAGTAGGTACAAGACTGACCACCATAGCCATGCTAAAGGTCAGAGGCACATTGGTCAATGTCATAACCTTACCCAATTGTCCAAATAAAGCAGATGCTACTTCTTCAGTAAATCCTACGGCTAGAAGCCTTCTTACTACTAGCGTAGAATCAATCCATGCCATCAGAGAATTAACGGCTGCTCCCATAGAGATCGGTACAGCGATATAAAGGACGCTTTTAATAACCCGCAGGAAAGACTCCTGTTTGCAATAATGTCTGCTGCTTTGTACTTTCTTCATGATTTCTTTTCTGCGGCTTAGATACATCAATATCAGCGTAAGTGTTCCTAATATCCCTCCTGCTGTGGCTCCAAAAGCAGCGCCTCCTGCTGCTACAGCTATCCCGCTACCTAAGAGTACATAGGTGGCGCCTACGCCCAAAAACACTCGACCAAAAGATTCTGCAATCTGTGAAATCGCAGTAGGGTACATATCCTGCATCCCTTGAAAATATCCTCTATAGGCTCCCATTACTGCTACAAATAAAGGACTAAAGGCCAAGCCCCAAAGAGGGTATTTCGCTGCAGGTACCCACCCTTGCACTTTAATTAACCAATCCGCACCTAAAAAAAGAAATAGAGAAGTAGCTCCTCCAGTTACTAATAAGATAAAAAAAGTATATTGAAATACTTTATGCGCTTCATAATATTTCTTATGTACTAATTTTTCTGATACGATCTTGGATATAGCAGAAGGCAAGCCTACATAAGAAACAGCTAGCATCAGCGTATAGATTGGATATGTCATTTGATAGTATCCGATCCCTTCATCCCCGATCAGATGTGTGATGGGAATACGGAAAAACATACTTAAAAACTTAGCAACCATCCCTGCCGCTGTTAAAATAATCGTTCCTTTAATAAAACTCTTGGTTTTTTGGGACATATAACTCCTCCAAGCACCCTTTGTTATTTGAGATCCTTAAAAAATATCCGCAAGTCAAATATCTATATATTCCTTATACTTTCCAGTGATCCCTTGTTCACTACCATTGTATGCCTTACTTACAGGTTTATACTTGCAAACTTTACTTGCATCTCTTTCATTTTGCCGCAGGTCATGGTTCCTTCTGGACATTTTCCGCCCACACACCTAGGTCCACTGCGACTAAATACAGTGGGTGCAACCTCTTTTACGAGACGAAGCATTTGGGTCGAACACGCTCTAATCTCCCATTGGGCTCTCGTGCAGCATCTGTGGTGAAAGAAATTAAAAAGTGCCCTCGCATTCATAGTAACCACAATTTTTGTTTCACAGGCATTGGGTAATACAAACCGAGCATCTTCAATGGCACTTTTCTCTGCCTGCCGTTTAGCTTCTTTTTCTTCTTTTCCCTGGGCTACTGAGATCTCATACTGCTGTGCCCCTAGTAGTTCTACTAATTCATCATAGGTTTTTTGATCATCTTCCATCGCTTTTATAAATAATTCTCGCGCTTTGATATTTTCTTGTATGGAGGGTGGCATGATGTATTCGAACTGTCCTTCTTTCACATACCGCTGGCTCTTTTGAGAGTAGCTTGACCCGATCCGATGACGTACCAATTGGTGCGTTAGACTTCGTGAAACGCCTTGTATGCCAAAGGTAAAGCTTATATGTTCAAAAGGAGACTCATGACCCAAAGATCCTAGCATATGAATAAACGACTCTACTTTTTCAGGTGTAAGACTCTCCATCAATGTATGAATATCACTTTGAGAATAACAGAGCTTGGCGGCAGCTGCGATTATTTTTTCTGGCTCTGGTGTATATGTGATCAGTTCTACTTTCAAAGCTGTTTCCATATCTATCCCCTTATCTATTATTCTGCTAATCCCTGCTCGATCAGTTCCATCAGACGTTCTATTTGTCCATCCAGATATAAAAAACCTACTAAAGCTTCTAGTCCTGTGGCATGGCGGTAATCTGTAAGATCCGCATTTTTGGGAACGGATGCTGACTTTGCATTTCTTCCCCGTTTAAATACTGCAAGCTCTTCTTCTGTCAGTAATTCCTTGATCTTGTGATAGATCCTTGCTTGAGCAGAAGCTTGCACATATTTTTTGGCTGACTGATGCATATGCTTGACAGGCGCATTGGCTTTCCGTACGATCTTGCCACGTACACACACCTCAAATATCGCATCACCTATATAGGCTAGTACCAATGGAGAATACTCTCGTGCATTTATTTTTTTTCCTCCCAATAATCCTATTGTTTCATTGAAAAATTCTTTTTCCATGCTTTTCACCCAACTATTCTAGGATTTCTGAAGAAATTATCAGAAGATCTATCTATTTGTCTTACCACATACTTTTTCAGACATCCCTATTCTATTCTTGTTCGTGCTCTTACTCCATCTATCATACAATATCATACGATCCTTTGCAACGACTTAGATTCATGAGGTCTTAGGCAACTCCATGAAAAAAAGAAGCAAATGTTTCTTAGAATGCTTCTTAAAATACTTCTTATTTTCCTTTATAGACCCACCGTACACCTTGAGGGGTATCCTCTACTATAATATCCATATTCTTTAATTCATCTCGAATTCGATCTGATTCAGCCCAATTCTTTGCTTTTCTTGCTTCTTGTCGTTTTTGGATCATACTCTCTATATATTGTTCATCTATAGAAACTTCTTCTTTCTTTTCTAGTAATCCTAGTATGCCACAGAGTTTTATGATCTCTTCCTTGACAGCTTTAGCAAAACTTTTAGTGGAAATGCTCGTTACATGGGTATTGCCAAAGCGTACTAGTTCAAAGATCGCTGCCACTGCATCCGCCGTGTTAAAGTCATCTTCCATCGCTTCGTTAAATTGCTTTTGGAATCGCTCCATTTCTCCCGCTACAGCGATCTCATCTTCTCTCATGCCTTCTACTTGCGCATGGTGGATGTGATGATCTAAACTTCCAACTGCATTTTTGATTCTCTCCAACCCATTTTGAGAAGCCTGCATCAATTCGTGACTAAAATTGATAGGAGATCTATACTGACCATTGAGTATGAAAAACCGTACCACTTCAGATGGAAATTCCTTTAGTATATCTCGTAACATAAAGAAGTTTCCTTTAGATTTTGACATTTTTTGATTATTTACATTGATATACCCGTTGTGCATCCAATACTTACAAAAGGGTTTGCCATTTGCTGCTTCACTTTGTGCGATTTCATTTTCATGATGTGGAAATATCAAATCTTCTCCTCCAGCATGAATATCAATGGTATCTCCTAGATATTTTTTTGCCATCACAGAGCACTCGATATGCCATCCAGGACGTCCCATTCCCCATGGAGATTCCCATGCAGGCTCTCCTGGCTTTTGGGGCTTCCATAATACGAAGTCCATAGGATGTTTTTTATCTTCATCTACTTCGATTCGAATGCCTGCTTCTAATTCTTCTTGATTTTTTTTGGACAGTTTTCCATACCCATAAAATGCTTGGGTATCAAAGTATACACTGCCTTTTACGGCATAGGCTGATCCTTTATCGATCAGAATTCGAATCATATCTATGATTTCTGGCATTTCCTCTGTCACTCTTGGATGCACTGTGGCTCTTTTTACATTAAGTGCATCTGCATCTTCTAGGGTAGCCTGAATAAATCGTTCTGCAATTTCTTGCATGGTGCTATTTTCTTCATTGGCTCGCTTGATGATTTTATCATCTACATCGGTAAAATTCTGTATATAGGTTACTTCATATCCTCTGTATTCAAGATACCTTCGTACAGTATCAAAAATCACATAAGGTCTTGCATTTCCGATATGAATATAATTATATACTGTTGGACCACATACATACATCTTCACTTTATGATCTTCCAAAGGGATAAAATTTTCCTTCTGCCTTGTTAGTGTATTATAAATTTTCATCTCATTACTCCTTTTTTTCAGCTATTCGTTTTTTCTTCCAACTGTCGTACTCTTTCCTCTAAGTGTTCAATATGGGTGAGTAGCTTACAGAACTCCATTTGCACGGGGTCTGGAAGCTTGATTTGATCAAGCATCTTGCAAGGATCTACACGCTGATGATCTCTGATAATCACTCTACCAGGTACACCTACTACAGTACAATTAGGTGGCACTTCTCGAAGTAGCACAGCGCCTGCCCCTATCCTAGAATTATCTCCCACTTTAAAAGGTCCTAATACCTTCGCACCTGCACTAATCATCACATTATTGCCGATCGTAGGATGCCTCTTTCCTGTTTCCTTTCCTGTCCCTCCCAATGTAGCTCCTTGGTAGATCGTGACATTATCACCAATCTCACAAGTTTCTCCGATGACAACCCCCATACCATGATCAATGAATAATCCTTTGCCTATTTGTGCTCCCGGGTGGATCTCAATCCCTGTCAGTCCTCTGGATACTTGCGAGAGTAGCCTTGCCATAAAATACCATTTTTTTTGATAGAGCCAATGAGCCGTACGATGAAATAGTATGGCATAAAAACTAGGATATAAGAAGACTTCTACTGAAGATTTTATCGCAGGATCTCGTTCTTTAATGACTTTAATTTCTTCCTCTATAAATCCCATATTATATCCCTCCGTATCATTGTAATAATTTTCCCCAATAAAAAACCCCGTCTCTATATTCAGAGACGAAGTTATTTCGCGGTTCCACTCTGGTTAAAGCCTAAAGCTTTCTCCTTTATTGCTGTAACGGCGCCACCGGGTATAGGCTACTCTATATTCACCTATCCAACTCCAGGATGCATTTCACCTGTTTCTACTTAAAACCGCTCCCACCAATGCGGTTTCTCTCTGCAAAGTCCACTACAGGCTACTCTTCCTATCATCGTTTTTATGATATAAATACAAGTTCTTCTGTCAAAGGATGGTTATATTATACTAGATTATTCAGTACATAGTCAATCCGTGCATTCATCTTTTCTCTTCCTAAAATTTCGATAATATCCACGAGTTCTACTCCGTGGCATTGTCCACTTAAAGCTACACGAATGGGCATAAATAGATTTTTTCCTTTGATCCCCGTTTGCTTTTGAATGATTTTGAATACAGAACCTGCAAATTCAGTATTCACTTCTTCTGCTTCACTGACTTTATCCCTAAATACAGTCAAAAGGCCTCGTACATGTTCTGCTTTCAGCACTTCTGCTGCTTCCTCATCTTCTAGTTCTACCGTATCTCCAAAGAAAAGTTTCGCGATATCTATGATTTGTCTCAAATACTCCATCCTAGGCCGTGCTGCAGATACGATTTTTTCTACCCAAACCCTTTTTTGTACTGCCTCTTCTTCTGTGATTAATCCTGCATCTACTAAAAAAGGAATGGATAAATCTGTTATTCTTTCTAACTCTGCTGCCCGAATATACTGTCCATTAATCCAGTTGAGCTTTTTGATATCAAATACTGCTGGATTTTTGCTAACCCGATCTAGTGAGAATAACTGCTCAAGCTGAGATAAGGTAAATATTTCTTCTTCTGTTTCTGGAGACCAGCCTAAAAGTACCAAGAAATTCACGATAGCTTCTGGTAGGTATCCTTTAGAAGAATATTGATCCACATGGGTAGAACCATGACGCTTACTCATTTTGGTGCGATCTTCTCCTAATATCAAAGAAACATGGGCAAAAATTGGGATCGCAAACCCTAATGCTTCATAAAGTAATATTTGTCTTGGTGTATTTGATAAATGTTCTTCAGCTCGAATAACAGTAGTAATCTCCATCAAATGATCATCCACCACTACTGCAAAATTATATACGGGTGCCCCGTCAGATTTTACAATAATAAAATCTCCCACTCCATTGCTTTCAAATTCTACAGTTCCTCGTACTTTATCCTGTACTACGATCATTTGATCTTCTGGAACACGAAAACGGATCACAGAGGTTCTTCCTTGATTTTTATATTCTTCGATCTGTTCCTGGCTCAGACAACGGCATTTTCCCATATATCTAGGCATTTCTCCCAATGCCCTCTGTTGCTCTCTTTGGGCTTCACTCTCTTCTTCTGTGCAAAAGCAATGATATGCCTTACCTTCTATCAATAGTTGGTCAATAAATTTTTGATATAAGTCTACCCGTTCCATAGAACGGTATGGACCATGATCTCCTCCCACTCCAATACCTTCATCCCATTGTATGCCGAGCCAGCGTAAATCTCTGATAATCACTTCTTCTGATTCCTTACTCGATCTAGCCAGATCTGTATCCTCTATGCGAACCAAAAACTTTCCACCTGTATGTTTTGCATATAAATAATTAAATAGTGCTGTCCGAGCACCTCCGATATGTAAATATCCCGTAGGACTTGGTGCAAATCTAACTTTTTCTACTTTTTGCGTCATTATTCTACCTCCTATAAGTACCTGCTTCATTTACTTCACTCATTATAAAATAAGTTGATAGTTTTCGCAATACAAAGTATATCTATATAAGTATATCCATATAAGTATATCCTAGATACCTTGATCACCAGCGCATTACTATAAAAAGCGTACAGATCGTATTACCTGCACGCTTTTTACTATCATTTTTTATATTTTGGCATTTATAGCCTTTACAGCTTGTATAGATTTATAGTTAAAATTTTCTTGTTCTTTTAGTACATCTAAAAATACGGATACGACTTTGGCATCAAACTGACTTCCTTGATTCTCCAAAATGATCTCAACTGCTTTTTCATATGTCATACCTTTTCGGTAAGGGCGATCCGATGTCATGGCGTCAAACGCATCCGCTACAGAAATAATCTTAGCCTCCATGGAGATTTGTCCATCATATAAACCTTCTGGATAGCCCTTTCCATCCATTCGTTCATGATGTTGTTTTACATGGACACTAATGTTCTTTAATGCAGGGATATCCTTGATAATTTCAAAGCCCTTCATAGGATGAAGCTTAATAACTTCAAATTCTTCATCTGACAACTTTGATGGTTTATTCAATATATCATCTGGTACACCGATTTTTCCAATATCATGAAGTACAGCTGCAATCTTAATCTGCTCCACTTGTGTCTTAGAAAAATTCATCTTTTTGGCAATGAATACTGAATAATCCATGACTCGATCTACATGTCCTTTGGTATAGGTATCTTTTACTTCAATGGCATTGGCTAACACTTTAACTGTATCAAAAAACATAGTATTGATGTCATGATAGAGCTTGGCATTCTCTAATGCAATACCTAATACATTGGAATAACAACTAAGTAGGTACTGATCTCCATTATCAAAGTAATCTGCAATGAAAAACATCATGGCTAATACTTCTTTTTGTTTATTCATCACAGGTACCACAGCCAATGCTTTACATTCATTGCGATCGAAAACGTTTACTTTCTCTTTGATAAAAGAATGTTGTGCAATATCCTCTATAATGGTGAGTTTAGTAAATTCAAAGTCATAGGCTAAATATCCTCGTTTAAGAAAAAATTTAGTATATGGCTGAATAAGATCAAAAACTTTTTGATCTTTATAATATGTATCAATTAACTTCATTTTTCCATTATGTAGATCATCTTTAAACAAAATACTTCCAAAAGACGCATTAATCGTCGGCGAAATATCCCTAAGTATTCTCCGAAGTAGTTCTTGAAAATCTAATGTAGACGATATTTCCTGGCTAAAGTGAAAAAGATTTTTAAGCTCTTCTACTTTTCGGTTCAACTCAAGATTCATTCTTTCGATCTCTTCTGTATAAGCAATCAACTGGGAGTGTGCTGCTTCTAATTCTGATTTACTACTTAATAGCTCAATATTTGTGTAGGTCAGCTTATGCATATACTCATCTAAGTCAACCTTATCATGAGCAATCTGCTCATTTCGGTTCAACAGTTCATTTATTATACGTATAAATTCTTCCTTGAGTTCTGCTGCTTCTCCTGAATACTCACTTTGCAATACTTCTTCCACTACATCTATGCAAAATGTATCTCCTTGTTGTAGCTGATCATTGATCTTTTTAATTTGTATCAATAATTTTTTAATAGCTGCATCTGCCAAACCGTCTCCCCCTTCCATCGTGAAACATGTCAACTTATACTTATCTATATATATCTTTTCAATGTCTGTTCCAATAAAACTTCTTATATAATACATATTATTAAAATACTTGTCTATCCAAATTTTCTAAAAGCTTGTTCCAAACGATCTCGTTTAAATGGCTTTACAACAAAATCTTTAGCGCCTGATAATATTGCTTGAATCACCATCTTTTTTTGTCCCATCGCACTACACATCACAATATATGCTGCAGGGCATTCAACTAAAATTTGCTTAGTTGCCTCTATACCATCCATTTTAGGCATAACAATATCCATTGTAATTATATCTGGTTGTAACTCTTTAGCTCGGCGAATAGAATCTTCGCCATCTACGGCTTCTCCCACTACGGTATGTCCCATTTCTTGAACCATATTTCTTAATACTGTTCTAACAAATGCCGCATCATCTACAATGAGTACTGTCATAGCGCTTATCCCCTTTTATAAATGATAAATCATCAGTCCCCCAAGTATATTCTATCATCTTTTGTAGTATTTTTCAATGAAATGATGTCGACTTTAGTAAGTATTATATATTATCTATACAACAAATCGCTTGTGCTGAAATTCCTGCGCCTTCCCCAGTAAATCCTAATCCTTCTTCCGTAGTCGCTTTGATATTGATTTGGTTTATTTCTATTCCTAATACTTGGCTGATTTGTCGCTTCATATTCTCCATATGGGGTGACATCTTAGGGGCTTGTGCAATAATAGTTGCATCTATATTAGAAATCTTATATCCTTGCTGTTGTATTATATTATTTACATGATCCAGCAATTTTAGACTGGATACCCCTCTATATTTTTCTTCTGTATCTGGAAAATGCTTTCCTATATCCCCTTGACCCGCCGCGCCTAATAACGCATCCATAATGGCATGCACTAATACATCTGCATCAGAATGTCCTAATAAACCTTTTTCATAAGGAATATGCACTCCTCCGAGAATAAGTTTTCTACCTTCTGTTAGACGATGAACATCATATCCCATGCCGACCCTCATATTTCTTGCCCCTTCCTGAAGTCTTTTTATATCATTAGTATTATTTATTTACTATTATATGCTATTTTTATAAAAAATTCAACCAGTGATTGATAGAATCTACTTTCATTTTACAATTCTACTGTGCTAATTAAAAAAACAGTGCCTATATATGCACTGTTTTTTTAGTAGCGGAGAAGGGAGTCGAACCCCCGACCCTACGGGTATGAACCGTATGCTCTAGCCAGCTGAGCTACTCCGCCGTATTAAGTTGTAATGGTGGGCGCTACAGGGCTCGAACCTGTGACCCCCTGCTTGTAAGGCAGGTGCTCTCCCAGCTGAGCTAAGCGCCCATAAAACTTGGCAAAAAAATGTGAAAATGGCGACCCAGAAGGGACTCGAACCCTCGACCTCCGGCGTGACAGGCCGGCGCTCTAACCAACTGAGCTACTAGGCCACATAATAAATATGGCAGGGGCAGCAGGACTTGAACCCACGACATTCGGTTTTGGAGACCGACGTTCTACCAACTGAACTATGCCCCTATAATGGCTCCCCGAGTAGGATTCGAACCTACGACCCTTCGGTTAACAGCCGAATGCTCTACCGCTGAGCTATCGAGGAACATACCTAACAATGATCTATGTCACTAGACATGTGTGGATACTTCCTGCAAAGTATATTATACCCTGAAAACTGAACACTGATATTCATCGCCAAGATGAATGCTCGTACTCTACAGTACAAGTAATATTTGGTCAAGTCCTCGACCTATTAGTATCACTCAGCTGAATGTGTTGCCACACTTACACCCGTGACCTATCAACCTGGTAGTCTTCCAGGGGTCTTACTAGCCTTCGCTATGGGAA
>CALKRZ010000195.1 GCA_937989765.1 uncultured Clostridia bacterium
TCATCTAATGGAAATGAGTATAAGTTATTTACGATAGATGCAGATAGTAAAATTAAAACATTAGAGGTAGAAGGATATCCTACACTATTTATCAGTAAAGGAGCAGGTTTTTACTCAACAGCACTCACAAAAGTCGATAAACTCACTTTTAAAAAAGAGTATTATGATAATGTTCAAGGCAAAGAACTTGAAGAGTATTTTCAATGGGATGGAAACAAATTTGTACATATCGAAAAAGAGCGTATTCAACAGTTATGATGGGTACCATGAAGCCTGTAAATCGACGCATCAGGTTTGTATTTGGTTTATTCTCGCTATTTCATGGAGGGTTTACTTTTCCACCTCTTGTAGTAAAAGAATCAGATGTTATTGTAATGGATAACCATTGCGATTTTTTGAGAAAAATAGGCATTCAAGGCAATATCATATGTACACTAGGACATTACAAAGACTCGATATCAGTTGTGTTAGAAGATGGAAATGCTTTCGTTGGGGATGCGGTTATGAATTTTTTGCATATATGTGGTATAAGGCATAGACCGATTTATATTGAATCATTAGAAGAAGTATATAGCAGTTGGGATTTGCTTAGAGAGCAGGGAACAAAGATGATATATCCTTCTCATGGAAAACCATTTTCAGTAGGAAAATTGTTTTACAAAAGATAAAGATGAATATAGGGGTGATAATAGGGAGTTAAGAATGTATAAAGATCAAGAGATTTGGAAGCAAATAAATGCTTTGCTTCCTTCAAGAAATCAAATAGATGAATTAATATACCCAGAAGAAGAGTTCTGGGAGTGGAATGAAAACTTCATACATATTGATGCATATAGAAACAGGGAAGCAAAAGTAAAGATCATTCTACTATATGGAGTTGGGGGAAATGGGAGGCAATAATCGGTGTAGAACGATTTATTAAACTTTCCTGCTTGATATAACCAGTTGCGGTGTAACCATCCATGACCGGCATTTGGCAATCCATAAGGATCAGATCAAAATGAGTTTTGCTACAAGTTTCTACAGCTTCTTTACCATTTACTGCAATAGTACATATGCATCCTAATTTTTTCAGTAGTAAAGAAGCAAGTTTTCTATTTGCTTCCATATCTTCTACTAATAAAATCTCATATGTCCTTCTAGTAGATGTTTCTTCATATACTAATTCAACATTTGCATTTGATACAATGTTTTGCGGCGCTGCTTCTGTTTTTTCCAAAGTAATAGTAAATATAAAGCGTGAGCCCTTCCCGTATTCACTTTCTATCCATATGCTGCCTCCCATAAGTTCAACAATCTTCTTAGAGATTGCCAAGCCAAGGCCTGTACCCCCATATTTTCTGGTCGTTGAACTATCTGCCTGGGTAAATAACTCAAAAAGTTTTTTTTGTACATCTTCAGGGATACCAATGCCTGTATCGGACACTTCAAATCTTAATAAAAGTTCTTTTGGCGTTTCGTGTAGGTGCTCCACGGAGAGCTTAACTTGTCCGTTTTCAGTGAATTTAACAGCGTTTGATAGCAAATTATTCAACACTTGCTGGAGTCGTATGGGATCCCCTTTGAAATGGTCACAGATACCAGCATTCACACTACCAGAAATATGCAGACCCTTCTTTTGTGCAATAGGTATCATGAGGGAAACAGTACTATATATGAGTTCAGAAAGGCTGAAATCAATTTTCTCCAAGTTCATTTTCCTTGCTTCGATTTTGGAAAAATCTAAGACTTCATTTACCAAGTGAAATAATGAACTAGAGGCATTTGATATTTCTTTTAAAAAATCATCTTGCTCTGTATTGAGGCTTGTTTGAGATAAAAGTTCTGTAAAGCCCATGATTCCATTGAGGGGGGTTCTTAACTCGTGAGATATATTTGCAAGAAATTGACTTTTGGCAACATTAGCTGCTTCAGCAGCAATTCTCCCTTTTTTTAGTTCTTCTTCATAGAGTTTTTTCACTGTAATATCAAACATACTTATGATCCATCCAGTATGTCGACTAGTATGATTAATGGAATAAATGTGAATGGAAAACCATTTGGGACTACTATTATTTTTAAGGGATACCTCAAAAAGTTTATCTATTTTATTATCTAGGCTGCACTTTAATTTATCCCAAAAAGGGAGAAGGTGGTATGCTGGCAAACCATCGTGCGTATAATTAGTTTTTATTATTTTTTCTGCATAGGGATTCATACTGACAAGATTCAGATTCTCATCAATAAGGAAAATAGCTTGTTCTAGGCGTTCATATATCGTTTCAGCAACAGCCATTTTTCTTTCAAAAAATCCACTAATAATCGCCCAAGCAAAGCATATACACATAAAAGAAAAAGCAGCAGGCGCATAATCAAGATCAGTGACCCTGCTAAGATAAAGCACATTACCCACCAATGGAGCCAATACGCCTAAAATTACTATAAAATGTTCTTTTAGAGTTTTAGTTTTTTTGAGAGCAAGCAAAATGCGAATGAGACCTATCAGTGTAAGTGTATAGCCATATATCGAGTTTACTAAGAACCAATACCCTCTCTCATATCGGAGAATCAATAAGGTGTCAAGTGGTTTCTCAGGATAGATACTGCTCCAAACTAGTCCGTGAAATTCATTGGTCATTACGAGTAGAAGAGTAATCGATGGAATAATCCAGAGATAAATACTCTTTTTTTGTTTGAGAAAAAGATCTTTGCCAGCATATTCATAGGAGAAGAAGAGCCACAGTACTGGAACGCTTACTATGCCTATATAGGAAAATTTCGAAAAAAGAATTTTTGCTTCGGGGGTTGTAGATATAACATCCAACATAGCCAAAAAAGTCCAAAATGCTACAGCAATCATAAGCAGTGAGAAGTTTGTGTAGCTTTTTTCTTCAGAAAATCGCTTCCGGATCTGCCAAACAAGCGCTAAAGATATGGTAATGCTTATGATTGAAAGCACTATATATATACCCAAAATAACTCACCTCACTATTTTTTCGTGCTTATCAAATTCATTTTCAGATGTCTTACTATCTATTATATAGTAATTTTATCAGCTATGTCATCTTATTTTACCCATCCGACATAAGTCTCCCTCTTCTATTTAATTCACTATTTCTAGTGAGTATAGTAATATGTAAATAAATGCACCCAATAATGGTTTGTACATATAATGTAAAAGGTATAATAGAATCAATAAAGACTTTAGATCAACTTCTTATGGAAATAGAAGAGGTGAACCCTAAGTGGGTCAATAAGCATTGCACAGTAGTAGAATAAGGGGGTACTATGAGACTTTCATTTGAGTACGGAACAAGAACGATAGAATTTGATGTAGAATATAGAAAAAGAAAAACAATGGAAATAGGGATCAAGCCACCAGATCTTGTAAGGGTGGTGGCGCCTATTGGATATTCTGAAGATTTTATTATAGAACGAGTAAAAAGCAAAGCATCTTGGATTGTGCAGAAACTATTTGAATTAAAAGAGGTGGAGTGCAAAGACATTAAAAAGGAATATGTAGATGGAGAACTTTTTATGTACCTAGGGATAGACTATCCTCTTCAGATCGTGATGGATCATCATATAAAAAAGCCAGAAGTGAAAATATATGAAGGAAAGTTGTATATCACTACCCATACAAAAGATGAATCTATTCTTAAAAAAGCTATGGAGCAGTGGTACAGAGACAAAACCTTGGAGGAAGTACTAGAAAGAGCCAGTTATTTTCAACACTTTTTTACCATGAAGCCACTGCAAATCAAGGTAAAAGAGCAGAAAAAAAGATGGGCTAGCTGCAGCTCTAAACGAGTGTTGTTATTTAATTGGAGATGTATAATGGCTCCAACACCGATACTTGATTATATTGTAGTACATGAAATGTGTCATATGCTTCATATGAATCATGCAAAGGTATTCTGGGATTTGGTACAATCTATTATTCCGGATCATAAGGAACGAAAAGAGTGGCTTAAGAAGTATGGAAGACAGATGCATTTATAATAAAATGAAAAAGGTTCCATTGCTAACTTGGTGTAAGTTGTGTTATTTTTATAGTACAAACACAACTTTTTTTGTTAGGGGGACATTATTAATGAGGAAGATTAGTACTAAATTAGTTATTGCGGTTACTTTTCTAATACTAGTAATCATTATGTCAATTGGTATACCCAGTTATTTTATTATCGTAGAAGAGTCTGATAAGGTATTAGATACTCAAATGCATGAGCGGGTAATGTGTGCATGGGATGTGGCTGAAGGACTTCGTTTATCTTCAAGATCTGAACGAGAAGCTATGGATATATTTAAAAAGTATATGGCTACTCGATCAGTCGGGGAAAAAGGATATGGGTACGCGATCAATGATAAAGGTGATTTTACTATACACCCAGATCCCAAAATAGAGGGGACTAGTGCTAATCAATTTCCGTTTACTGCAGAGATGCTTCAAAACAAACATAAATTTGAGCATAATGCATATGCAGAATCCCATGCTCTTAAAGTTGATTATGAATGGAAAGGGGTTCACAAATTTGCTTATTACACCTATTACGAACCTTGGGGCATAACCATTGCACTTTCTGGAAATTATAATGAATTTCAAGGTGCTAAAGATCGTGCTGCTATAGCAGTTACTGGGATAAGTGTCATTATTTTATTTATTGCTATTGCTCTTGTGCATTTTGTATCAAAGAAGTATACAAGACCTCTTATTCAGGTCGCTAGTGCTATGAAGGAAGTGCAAGAAGGAAATCTTGTTGTATCTAATATTCAAGTTAGATCCAATGATGAGATAGGACAGGTGTCTGAAGGATTTAATGGGATGCTTCAAAATCTTATATTGCTAACTAACAATATAAAAGAAAGCACTGTTATCCTAAATCAATCTATTTCAAGCGCTACGGATAGTGTTGAGCAGACGATTGGAGCATCTGAAGAGGTAGCAAAATCAGTGCAGGAAATTTCTCAAGCAAGTCAATCTCTAGCAGAAGAGATTGAAAGGGGTACTCATTCGATGAAAGAGATTTCACACTCCGTATCTAGTACTACAGAATCTACAAGACGCATGCAAGAACTATCATTAGCAACTAAAATAAAAGCAGAAGCAGGAAATAGCATCACACAAGAATTAACATCTAAATCGGATGAAACGAAATCTTACTTTATGCAAGTAGCAGATAAGGTAGGAATACTTGAAAAACAATCTGCCCAAATTAACCAAGTTACAGATGTGATTCGTGCTATATCTGAGCAAACAAATCTTTTGGCTCTTAATGCAGCGATTGAGGCAGCAAGAGCAGGGGAGCATGGAAGAGGTTTTGCTGTTGTTGCGGATGAAGTTCGGAAGCTCGCTGAACAATCTGGACAACAGACAAATGCCATCAGTCATTTAGTATCTAGTATTCAAAAAGAAATTAGTGATATCGTGAAAAATGTAGGGAATACAAACAATGTAATTACCAAACAAAGTGAAATTGTAGCCTCTACAGACAGAACGTTTAAAGAAATTGTAGCAATGATCAATGAAATGGTTTTAAATATTGAGGTTGTAAATGAAAAGGTTTCAGAAATCGATAATAATACAGCCATCACAATCGGTATGATTGAAAATATATCTGCAACCAGTGAACAAACATCTGCAAGTGGTCAAGAAGTAAATGCGCTTACAGAAGAACAACTTGCTTCTATTCAAACAATCGGAATCTCTATGACAGAACTGAAAGACCTATCTGACAAACTGGCGAAGCATATTAAAAACTTTAAAACAGAATGATGTAAAGTGAAACAATAAGCAGTAAGGTGATGAAAAAGGCTACCCTAAATATAGATAAATCTATATTAGGATAGCCTTTTTATATAGTGAAAAGTATAAAGGATGTAATGGAATTCATATATAAGATTTTTTGATAAAACCTATAAGAGCAGACGACTTATCAAAAGCATGTGAGTTATTATAAAAGTTAAAAAAATCTATTGGATCGCAAATCGCAGGGCATAATGGACTTGCCCTTGATCATATTGGGCGATGACTTCATATACATACTGTCCCGGTTGGCTAGGTAGTGGCCAAATATCTCCAGTGGAAGTACTGCTGTCAATGGGCTGCGATTGATCGTCTATCCAACATTTTACGAGGATGTGTTTACAGTTTTCATGAATATCAAAAGTTACAGGTGAATTGGGTGGGGCATTAAACATAGAAGTTTTTGCTAAAGTATTAGGTGCTTCTGAATCTCCTTGAATACCCATAGAGGTACCATCTGTATAATCTATGTGCCAAGAGGTTGATCCGCGGATCATTGGATACTTTACAGCATTGTATATCATATGGATTTCTGGTGGATTCTCCAACTGCCCTTCTATCATGGATCTAGTGGGAGGGGTACGCATTTGTGTAGGGGTACATGCAGCGATGGGCAAGATTACTAGAAGCAAGATCATCATTCGCATACAGTTTTTCATGATTTCACCGCCTTATAGGATATTATTTATTTTTTAGATAGTATGAGGTGGTTCGTCTGCCAAACTCTCTAAAGCTTACTGTTCCATAAATTATTATAAGTCCTAAATGCTACCAGTGCAACAAGGAGTCATGAGCAACCGTAGATTTTCCATGCACGGCAGACTCATGAAGGAACAATTAGCCAATGAATAAATTACCAATAAACAGGAGAATCTTTTTGTAGTAAGATTATTGATAAGACATCTAACTTTTGGAGGGATATCAATGGTCAATAAAAAATACAAAGGGAGTTTTTTAAACACTTTATGTTTATATTTGATCCTAGACAAGACGGAAAGGTGTGCCATAAGCTTATTGACATACTATTTATAGCAGTGGCAGCAACAATTTGTGGTTTCAGTGAGTGGGATGATATGGCTACTTGGGCTGAGTACAGAGAAGAGTGGCTTAGAAAATATCTTGAGTTACCAAATGGGATTCCTTCATATAGTACAATCAGAAGAGTTTTTGACTTCATAGACCCCAAACAGTTTGAAATATGTTTCACTGAATGGATGAAAGAAATTACACAAGTGAAAAAAGGTTCTATAGTTGCGATTGATGGAAAAACCATGCGAGGAATTGCTGATAAAGGAAAGGATAAAAGGGCAGTTCATATTGTCAATGCATGGTGCAGTGAAAATAAAATGGTACTTGGGCAAGTAAAAACTGATGATAAAAGCAATGAAATCACAGCAGTACCAGAACTTTTAGTTATGCTTTTCATAAAAGGATGTATAGTGACTGTTGATGCTTTGAATACGCAAAAAGAGACTGTAAGAAAAATTGTTAAAGAAAAAAAAGCAGATTACGTTGTAGCGCTTAAAGAAAATCATGAGACCCTATACAATGAAGTGAAAGACTATTTTGCTGAAGAAGAAAAAACAGAAATTAAGAATGAAACAATAGAAAGTTATAGAACGATCGAAAAAGGACATGGAAGAATTGAGGAAAGAGTCTATTACTATTCAACTGATATAAAATGGATGGATGCTCGTCGTGATTGGGAGAAGATGAATGGTATAGGAATGGTGATTAGAAGAGTTGAAGCAAAACGTAATAAAACAGAAGAAAGAGCGTTTTATTTTGGCAGCGTAGAGACTGTAGGAGAGTATGCACAGGCAGTAAGAAAACACTGGGGGGTTGAAAGTTTACACTGGTCTCTTGAAGTAACATTCAGAGAAGATGCATGCAAAACCAGAACAGGAAAAGCACCTGAAAACCTCGCAATGTTAAACAGATTGGCATTAAATATGATCCGAAAAGATCAAGAGAAGTATCAGAAAAAAAGCTTGAGAAAAAGAAAGACGGTTGCATTATTGGATGAATCATATTTAGACTATATTTTACAAATAAATTTCGGTGTATAGGAATAATGACATAAATAGTTAGTGGTAGGGATAAGCCTTGTGTTTACATGCTTAAGAAGCAGTTATGTAAATGCAGGGGTTATTCCTACCATATAACCAAAAGACCATTGAATCTTTAAAAGAGTACGAGTCATAAACTGGGTATCTCCGTAATGGAATAGCTGGTTGAGATAGTATTGCCTTTTTTAGTGAAGCATGGTTGAATCCCTGGACACATCTTATTCCAGTTCATATCAATACCAGGGAGCACATCTAAAATAAGTCATATCTCATAAATGAATGTTGAAATGGCATTTTTAAAAAAACCTTGTTAGTTTCTTGTGTCGGAAAATGAGATGTGAATATGTAAATAATAAAAAGTAGGATTTACGATTATGCATTAATTTCCAACAGTCAAGTTGTTGACATAAGTCAACAGATGTGGTATCATAATATTCTTGTCGCTTATAGAGACAATGAAAGAGTGAAGAAATGAGTTTTAAAAAGTGTTGACAAAGAGTTTTGAGTATGATAAAATTCAATTCTTGTCGACAAAAAATGACAAACTGAACTTTGAAAACTAAACAGTGTATAATACCTTTAACAAGGTAAACAACCAAACCCAAAAATCAACTTACAGTTGATAACGGAAACAAATAGCTTTTAACCTTAGGGTAAAGAAGCTGGAACTGCTAGACAGTTTCAAATTAGCCAGTTACAAACAACTGACTAGATCAAAAAATCATAAGAAACTCGTCCTACTTCGTAGCA
>CALKRZ010000196.1 GCA_937989765.1 uncultured Clostridia bacterium
TTTCAATTTGAATAGAGTTCGTGGAGCTCCTTTCTATGTACTAGAACGAAGCGAACTTCGGCAGCCGTTGTGGACCATATGGTGATATCCCATCAGCTTACACGGAATAAAGATAATACGTGTTCACTCAGGGCATCTATAGCCCTAGCGACTAGAACGCTATGAAAATGAAATATCTCCTTGAGCGAAAACTTCCAAGTAAAGGCTTATATCTACGCCTATGACTATATAAATGAAAAAATTTTTGAAGAAGCATTTGAGGTAGCAGAGATTGCAAAATATACACCAGAACAGAAAAGTACATATGAATCAAGCCTCAAAGCTTATCGGGATAATATTAATGTTATTGAAACGGCAAGAGAAGAAGGATAAAAGTAGGGATAGAGCTATGTGATCAGGAAAGTTGGGCTAGTAAAACCAAGCAATATTTGATAAAATAAGAGCAGGAAGTAGGTGACTGGAGTATGCAAGAAGACAACAAAGAGAGGATTAAACTCGATGAGATACTCAAATCTCTATTTAGTGTTTCAAATAAAGTATTGATTACGATGATGAATAGCTTATTCAAAGAAAACTTTGATGTAGAGCTAACGGAGGTCTCGTTTAGCAATACAGAATTACAAAGTGATGAATATGATATCATTCGTGGGGATATGTTTATAAAGATGGAGATAGAAGAAAAACCGTATCATTATCATATCGAACTACAAACAAAAAATGATAACACGATGGTTATTCGGATGCTCGAATATGGAATAAAAAAAGCAAGGGAACTACAGAAGTATGAAAACAAAGAACAAGAAGAGATTGTATTTTATATTCCTAAACAATTAGTTATATTTATAGAAGAAAACGAAAGCATAAAAAATGAACTTAAAATGCGACTGGTTTTTCCAGGGGGAGAAGAGGTCAATTACAGCGTGCCTGTGATGAAATACTGGCAGTATAGTGATAAAGATTTATTGCAACAAAAGATGTATCCGTTATTGCCACTACAAGTGTTCAAACTAAGACATGAATTAGAGCGAATTAAAAGAAAAAAAGGAGATCATACAGAGGTTATATTGGAAAAGGTAAAGGCAGCAAAGGAAATTGCAGAAATCATCGGTAGAGAAGGAAAGCAGCTTTTTGATGAGGGAGAAATTACAGGAGAAGATCTACACAAAATATTGTTAGCGGTTGCGTATTTATTCGAATATCTCAATAATCGATATAGCCAACAAGAGCCATGGAATGAGGAGGTATGGAATATGACGAAAACATTATTTGATCCGATAGTAGAAGAAAAAGGAATAGAAAAAGGAATAGAAAAAGGAATAGAAAAAGGAATAGAAAAAGGAATAGAAAAAGGCGTAGGGATGGGTGAGAGTAAAAAAGCGATAGAAGTAGCACGAGAAATGCTACAAGATAACGAACCGATTTATAAAATCATCAAATATTCCAAGTTATCCGAAAAAGAAGTTATTGCATTACAAAAAGAGATTAAAAAATGATGTTGCATTTAAAACAAAGGTAACAGACTCATTATCATGGTAGAGCACCAAAGCACACTAAATGAAAATATGCCTCTACGATTTTTGCTATATTATGCAGAGCTATTAAAACTACATATCACACAGAAGGAATTAAACATGTTTGCAAGAAGAGCTATTAGTATACCAAGACCAGAGTTTTTTGTAGTATATAATGGGGAAGAACCATTAAAAGATACAGAATTATTTCTAAAAGCAAATCTAGGTGGAAATGTTGAATTCATTACTATGAAAGTGAAAATAATGGATATTACCTATGATCATTTACCTCAGAAAATAAAAGAAAGAAATGATATAGTAGATGGGTATAGTTACTTCATGGATCGAATCAGATTCTATCATAAGATGGAAAAATTGATACTAGAAGAAGCCATACAAAAAGCCATAGAAGATACTTTGCTAAAAGGGTATTTGGTGGAATATCTGCAAAGAAAGGAGTTCGTTACTATGATTACAAAAGTACTGACTATTCAAGAAGAGATTGATTTAATTAGGTTGGAAGAGAGACAAGAAGGAATAAAAAAAGGAATAGAAAAAGGAATAGAAAAAGGGAAAACAGAAACAGTCAAAGCAGCATTGGAAGAAAACTTGTCTATTGAATTGATTAAAAAGTTGACAGGATTAGAAAAAGAAAAAATTGAAGAGATACAAACACAACTACAAAAAGAATATCTACACTAAGAATCTAAGCCTTAAAACGGAGTCTAACTCTGTTTGGGGCTTTTTGCATGTCCAAAAGTAAGTAAAATCACGGAACCTGTATTCCCATGATTTCACAGTTAATAGCTTTTACACCCTATCCTTTAATAATTTTATTTGAGATTTTTCAATTTTATCCTTCTTTCATAATTCCAAAGGCATCCCCAACCTTGCCACCGGATAACAAATATTTCTTCATGTTTCTTTGCAATGTAGTGTTTTCGGGAAGTTTATCCAGTAAATAGTCGTTTCTTTTATATACCCATTTTAAAAATTCATCTCCCTCTTCGTTACATGACAAAATTCTAAACCTTTCCTGGAATCTTAGAATGTTTGAATCCTCTTGTAAAAGTTCTTTTAACACAGGGTTTAACAGCCAGGAATTACATGTCCAGTCACATTCAGCGTAATCATAAAATTTTGTTCTAATAAATTCTTTTGCTTCACATAGTGATTCATCACACTTTTCCAGTGTAATAGTCGCATCAGATGGGATATGTAATTTTACTACCTTTTTTCCATCTGCAACCCCAAGTTCATATTCCAGTTCCCCTATTCTAAATAATTGCAGTGAAATTTGTCTCGCAGTCCACCAGTCACGATCAAAAGCATGGTATCCATAGCTTTCATAATGCTCATTTATAAACCTGGTAAAACATTTCATTGTATCCGCAAATATTTTATCGCTTATGCCGAGTTGTTTATACTTTGTATAGGCTTTGGTTGCGCAATGAAGCATGCATGCCAAGATCTTTATACCATCCTTATCTTGTCCGAGGACATCTTTTAATTCAAGCCTACCCTCTTCTCTTATATCCCTATTCTGAAACTTATTCATAGTTTTCTCAACAGCAAAATAATTAAAAGCTTTGTCAAAGTCAATTACCTGTTTTGCGATGTTTTCATTAAGGTCTATTATTTCACATATTCCCTTTATCATTGCTAGTCCTCCTTACTTTTATAAATTTTGTAAGTACAGAGATTTCCGCTGAGCATTTTTTTGTAAAGTACAATTTACCCATAGCATATTTAGAAAACAAACAAACCTTGAGTTTAAGGGATTTCTCTATATAACATTTTATGAAAAATTTATCGTTAGGTAAGATATGCTTTACAAAATACGTCTTGCGGAAATCTCTGAAGTACTACATTACTTGCACTATATCTTCACTCATAAAAATAGCCTTATCCAAGTCATGCCTACGATCAGCTCTTGTTCTATCTTGATACTACCATATTCTTATGGACAAAACCAAATATATAGATTCCATTTATGTATCAAAATGTGATAAAATTAATCTACTGCTCCACAAGAAAGCAAAACCTGGGAGGATATTTCATGAAATTAGCTTCTATTCTTTCAATCTTTTCACTGCTAATATATTTATATTTTGGGCTCAGTGTGTACAAGTTAAATAAAAAATCCTCCATAAACCGAGTGTTTTTCATTGTATGCCTTAACTATGCCGTATTTAGTTTTTTCTCTGCGTTGCAATACTCGGCAGCAAGTGTAGAGGAATGCTGGCTGTGGTATCGATTTGCAGCGCCTTTTTCCTTTCTTAGTGTGGGTCTTTTAATGCATTTTCATATTGCATTTTGCTTTAAAAAGCATGTACATAAAATTATATATTTTTTGATCTATACACCCACTATCCTATTTATAGCAAATACTTTATTAGAAAGGTATTATGTCTATGAATTCAAATTAGGACCCTATGGTTGGTATGGGACGATAGTTGGAAATGCAGTAAGCAATCTTTTGAATGCATTCATTTTCCTTATATATATGTTGATCGAGGTGATCATTACATGGCGATGGGGTAAACGAAGTCATAGTAAGCGGATCAAAAGACAAGCCCACCTACTGATTATTGCAAATGGAACCGCCTTCATTGTCAGCGGTTTGTTTCAGTCCTTCATTATACAAAATGATATTCCATTTCCACTAATGTCTTCTTTAACCATGCTTATTTGGATTGGAGGCATATGGTATGCGCTGTATAAATATAACTTTCTTGGTTTGGATATTTCTTTAGTATCGAAACAAATTATCTCAAAAGTAAATGAAGTGCTATTATTAGTCGATCACCAAGGAAATGTACTTGAAGCAAATGAAAATTTTTATACATTATCAACTGCTTTAAAGATAGAACATTCCGCATACAATATTTCCATGCTATTTTTGGAGCCTGAAAAAATACAAGGAATACTCCATACCCTAAACAGTCATGCACGTGAGTATGTATGTGAGGAAGTGCATTTGATAGGGAAAAATGATGAACCCATTCCTCTGTTTCTTCAAGCTTCTTCTATAAAAGATATGCTCGGTGAAGTAGAAGGAATCATACTGATTGGGCAGGATGTAAGAGTACTAAAGCATTACGAAAAAATGAATGCATCAAAATCTGCATTTTTTGAAAATATGTCCCATGAGATCAGAACACCCTTAAACGGAATCATGGGAATGCTATACGTATTAACGCTGACAAATCCAACCGAAGAACAAGCTGAATATATCGAATTAATGAAGACTGCTTCTGATTCGCTTCTACGACTCATAAACGATATTTTGGATTACTCCAAAATCGAATCATCAAATATAATTCTAGAAAATATAGATTTTATTCCTACAAAGGTTGTTCATGAAGTTTCAACCTTATTTCAACTTGCCTTACAAGCAAAGAATCTACAGATTGAAACCCATATAGAGGAAGATATCCCCCAAGTGATCCTGGGAGATCCTTTTAGGCTCAAACAGATTCTTTCAAATTTGATTGGAAATGCAGTTAAATTTACACCTAGTGGCAAAATTGGGATTGCTGTCAGAAAAATAGAAGACATGAATGCAAACGAGATTAAACTGGAGTTTGTGGTTAAAGATACTGGAATCGGTATACCACAGGATAAAATCCACTTTCTTTTTAAAAGATTCAGTCAGGTAGAAGATTCTACCACCAGGCAGTATGGCGGGACTGGACTTGGACTTGCTATATGCAAGGGTTTAGTGGAGATGATGAACGGAGAAATATGGGTTGAAAGCAAAGATGGAGAGGGCAGCAGTTTTTATTTCACTTGTATATTTCAAAAAAAATGATGAATAAGATGTGTGGCTTGCTGCATCTGGTTGTAAGGTTTTGGAACAAAGTTCAAAACATTGTATTTCGATAGGAATAATGTTATAATGAGCTGATGTATTATTTATAAAAAAATGATAGGAGGGTTCTTTGTGAAATTTAAAGCAATGGCACTTGCAATGGTTATGGGCGTTTCTTTACTCGCAGGCTGTGCTCCTAAAGAAGCCGCAAAAACAGAACCAACAAAGGTAGAAGTAGTAGATGCAGTCACATCCGCATCCGTAGTTACTGATGCCGCTTCTCTAGAAAAAGCGGCAAGCAAAGAGGGAACATGGATCGTTATTTTTACAGAAGATATGACCGTAGATACAGAGCTCGTGTTAGAAGGTGCATTTACAAACAGGGATCTACCTGCTCGTAAGATTGCGCTATATGCACAAGATGAAAATAGAAATAAAACTGCAGTCTACACTTTAACAGCGCCAAAACTAACTGTAAAAAGTGAAAATGCTAGAATTCAAGGCGGCACTTTCGTAGGGGATGTATATGTAGAAGCCAATGGTTTTTCTGTAGTGGATGCAGAGATCAAAGGAAATCTATACTTTGCAAATGAAGATGTAAAATCTACATTTACACTGGATAAAGGTACTGTAACAGGCGCTACAGAAGTAAAATAATCATTTGTACTTGTAAAATCCTATTAAATCAGTTATTCATTGAGTATATTCAATGGGATAACTGATTTTTTTTATGCAAATAGACTTTTCCTTATAAATAATTCAAACTTTTTACCAAAAAAACAGTATATTATAAATGTGTTATTATTTTTATATCTATAATAAAGCAAGGAGTCGAAAGGGAGGAAGAAGATATGAAAGCAAAAAAACAAATCATAAGCATTGTAGTGGTGCTTCTCATCGTTCTAGTAGGATGTGCACAGAAAGTGGAAACCATCAAGCAAGAAGAATTGACACCTGTGAATGTGACTACCGTATCAAAAGGTGAAATAAAAATCACAGATACGTACACAGGACAGATCGAACCCCTAAAAGAAATCAATATCGTCAGTAAATCAATGGGTGAAGTAAAAGAAGTATATTTTGGTGTAGGTGAACGAGTCAAGCAAGGGGATCGTTTATTTGTACTGGATAAAAAATATGCCACAAACAATATCAAAGCTTTAGATAGCCAGAGTAAAGCGTCTGAAGTAGGGATTGATATGGCAAGATCCGCTGTCCATATGACACAAGGAAGTCAAAGCGAAAATCTGATGAACCAAAGTAAGGCAGGCGTAGATGTGGCAAAGCTGCAATTTGATGATGCTGCCCAAAAATATGAAGATTTGAAAGTGCTCTATGCACAAGGTGCTGCTTCTAAGCAGCAATTAGATCAAGTCTCCCATGCCTATGCGCAATCAAAGATCATTTATGAAAGTTCTAAACAATCTTATGATCTGCTCGTCGGAAAAATCTTAAAAGAAAATGTAAATTCTGCTGAAAATCAATTGAACCAAGCGCTCGTTAATAGAAACACGCTGCAAATCCAGCTGCAAAATGCAAGAGATACTTTAGTGGATTTAGAAGTCACGAGCCCCATAGATGGTATTGTTGCTGTCAGAAATGTAGAAAGTGGTGAGATGACTGGAACAGGGCTACCCGCATTCATCATTGTGGATATGGATACTGTCTGTATACAGATCAATATCCCTGAAAAGTTAATCAATACGATCCAAGTAGGTCAAAATATCGATGTATCCGTGAAAGCGGTACAAAAAGAACTTTTTACAGGTGTGATCACACGTGTCAGCCCTGTGGCAGATAAAAGTACAATGACCTATCCTGTGAAGATTGAGATTTCTAATAAGGATAATAAGATCAAACCGGGCATGTTTGCAGAAGTACTTTTTGATGTAGAAAAAAGTAGCGGCTCTATTGTATTACCAAGAAACATTCTAAAGTTAGAAGGGAAAGAATGGTTTGCGTATATGATCGAGCAAGATGTGGTACATAAAGTGCCTGTAGAGATCGGTATTGATAATGGTGTGGAAATAGAAGTAATCTCTGGACTTAAAGAAGGCCAAAAAATCATTGTAAAAGGCAGAGAATATGTGAAGGATGGAGAAAAAGTATCCGTCGTAGCGCAGTAGTCTAAGATTATAGAAAGAAAGTAGGGAGAAATGATGGCTGATCACGAAAAAGAAGTATCCAATCATTTGACACGGATTGATGACTTGGAGGAAGCAATCAAAAGCGACTTAGGTACTGATATTCCAGAGTTATTAGAAAAAAAGAACTTTTTAGGAAAATGGGCTACTTTTTTTATAGAACGATATCGCGTCACATACTTACTCATTATCGTCATATTGATTTGGGGTGCTGGCAAATATGCAGGGCTTCAGCGTGAAGCGCAACCCAAAGTAACGATTCCTTTTGCCTATATAAATACGATGTATGTAGGTGCATCTCCACAAGAAGTCGAAATGTTAATCACCGACCCCATAGAAAAAAAGATGGAAGAACTAGAAGGTGTAAAACAAATCACTTCCTCTTCCGGATTCGGATATTCTACCGTATTTCTTGAGTTTGAATCAGGTATAGATGTACAAGAAAAAGTAAGAGAAATGAGAGAAACTCTATCCGATGTGAGTACTATTTTACCTGCCGAAGCAGAAACACCTATTGTCTCTGATATGAAAACAGGTGAAAGTCCTATCCTTGTGTTTAGTGTAAGCGGAGAACAGGATCGTACTGAACTTCAACATTATGCCAAAAATATAAAAAAAGAAATAGAAAAAATAAACGGAGTAAGAGAAGTAACACTCCTCGGGAATGTAAATAGAGAGATCAGCATCACGGTAGATCCACAGAAACTGTCTGTGTATGCTGTGTCACTACAAGATATTAAAAATGCGATCACATTGTCTAATATCAATCTTCCCGGTGGAGATATAGAGTTATCTGGCAAAAGCTATAATATCCGCACCGTTGGCCGATTTGACCAAATCCAAGATATGGGTAATATTGTGATCAAATATACAGACCATGGGCAAATTTATCTTAAAGATATTGCTGTAATTGATGATGGATATGAAAAAATCAAGATGCATGCAAGAAGATCCGACGCACTAAGTACAGAACAAGCAACCGTTACCAATGCGATTGTAGTCGCAGTAAAGAAAAAAGAATCTGCTGATGATATAAAGGTGAGAGATCGTATCGTACAGATGTTAGAAGAGAAAAAGACCACTCTTTTGCCTGATGATATAAAGTTCGAACTCATTTCAGATAAAGCGGATTATGTAGATGAACAATTGGGTTCTGTCATCGATAATGCTAAATCAGGATTATTTCTCGTCATTGTGGTATTATTCTTATTTATTGGGCTTGGAGAATCATTGATCGTATCTTTTGTAATCCCCTTATCTATTTTTACTGCCTTTGGGCTTATGAATGTATCAGGAATGACCCTAAATAATATATCGATGTTTTCGCTTGTACTCGCCATAGGAATGCTCGTAGATAATGGGATCGTCATCATGGAGAACATCGATCGTCTTCGCAATAAAGGATTGTCGGCAAGGTTAGCTGCCGAAGTAGCCACGAATCAGATTGCGCCCGCGGTTCTCGCTTCTACCTTAACTACCTTAGCCGCATTTTTTCCCATGCTGATGACCTCGGGTATTACGGGAGATTTTATTCGCCCCATCCCGATGACTGTGATTTTTACGCTCACCGCTTCATTTTTTGTTGCGATTACAATCACACCGTCGATCTGTTCGCAAATATTAAAAAGACGGCCTAGTCAAGTTGTACTCAAACAAAATAAAGTGTTACAATCTATTGTGAAAATAGGCTCCGTGATCACTGTATTCATTCTGTCTCTCTATGCTTTCAAAGATTGGGATAAAACAGGTTTTGAACAATTTGGGATCTTAGCCTATTCTGCTGCAATTATTTTCGCAGTAGCGATGATCGTTAAACAGTTTGCACCTAAAAAGAAGCTTAATAACCACCCTGTCATTCATCAATATTCAAGGTTTTTGTACTGGGTTGTTAGTAAAACACGCAGAAAATTAATGGTGATCGGTACGATCATACTCCTATTTGTATTAAGTGTAAGCATGATTCCAACTGGAATTTTAAAAGTAGAAATGTTTGGAGCAGAAGATTATTCTACAATTTATGTAACGATAAAAACACCTACAGGAAGTACACTTTCAGATACTCTTGCCATTTCTGAGCAAGTAGAAAAAACCTTGTATTCCATTCAAGAAATCAAAAACTTCATGTCCTATGTAGGGCATCAAGGTTCTGATATTTGGTCTGATCTTTCAGTAGAGGAAGGCGGCACCCCTAATGAGGGAAGAGTGATCATAGAGCTCTACGATGCACAACAAAGAGACCGTACGAGTATGGATATCGCAGAACAGATACGAAATGATATCAAAAATATAGCAGGGGCTGAGATCAAAGTGCGAGAACTAGAATCTGGAGCACCCACAGGGCCACCGATCAGTCTACGAATCAAGGGTGAAAATTTAGATGATCTGAAGAAAACAGCGGATGATTTTGTACGCATTTTAGACTCTATCGATGGTATTCGAGATATCCAAACAAGTATTGGAGAAGGTTCGCCTGAATTACAGATCAAAGTGGATAAAATAAAAGCAGCCGCACTTGGTCTGGATGATATGTCGGTCGCTTTATCCATTCGGAATGCGATCCATGGTGTGACTGCTACTACATTTAGAGATGATCAAGATGAGATTGATATAGTCATTCGGACCACAGAAGATAAACTCCGTACAATCAGAGATCTAGACAAAATCTTTTTCTATACGAGGCGTGGAACTGCCATTCCTCTTTCACAGGTTGCTCAAGTCATTGAAGGTGAAAGTGTTCTATCCATTAGCCATGAAGATGGGATGCGAAGAGTATGGGTTAATGCACGAATTGATGACAAAAAATTGACTGCTGCTGAAGCCAATGCAAAATTTAACCAGAAGATTGCCGCATACTCTTATCCTGATGGTATTGCCATAAAAACGGGTGGAGAAATGGAAGCGCTGGGTGACTCCTTTGGGGATATGATGATGAATATGATCATCGCTGCGATTCTCGTGTATATCATATTGGCGATTCAGTTTAATTCTTTATCTCAACCAATCATCATTTTGCTCAGTGTACCGATGGCATTAATCGGTGTCATGCCTGGTCTTTTTATCACGGGAAATGCCTTTGGATTTGTTTCATTCATCGGCGTGGTGGCACTGGTTGGTATTGCTGTAAATGATGCCATCGTACTCGTTGATTATATTAATTATTTGCGAAGTACAGGCATGGAAATGAAAGAAGCGATCAAAGAAACAGGGGTCACAAGATTTCTTCCTGTAATGGCTACCACAATTACTACTGCAGGTGGTATATTACCCATCACATTAAAACAGCCATTTTTTGCACCCCTAGGTATTTCGCTTATTTTCGGTCTGTGTATGGCTACTGTTCTTACTTTGGTAGTCGTTCCTACGATATATTCATTGCTAGAAGGATATAAGCTCAACAAAAAAATAAAAAAAGAACTCAAACAAAAGAACGCAATGAATTTGGTAGAAGGTATGTAATATGCAAGATACATGAAGGACTTATCTTTTTAAAAGATAAGTCCTTTATATGTGAAAAGCATCTACAATTAACAGCCTTTCTTTGCGTTTATTACTCGTTCATAGACCTCGTCTCCTCCTGATGCCTACCCGTAATAACTTTCCAATTGTCTTTTCTATATATTGATCCATTTCTTCTACTGCCCTTTTTGTTTCTTCTGTTAAAATTTTAGGCTTTTTTCTAGAATAGCTTTGTTGTCGTACCTTCATTTTTACCTTATTCACACTAATCATGCACACGCCTCCTTACTGTACAGATCCTTATCCTTCTATCATATGAAGTAAAATAGCTGATCGTGTCAAAACCAGTGAGACACTCCATTGTCGTAACTTTTTATAATCTTTCCATAGTTATGACTTAATTATTACGCAAATATTAAATAAGGGGTAGACATTTTAACAGTTTTGTAATAAAATAATGTCATAGCTACTATTTATGTAATCTTTATTAGGAGGCTTTTGACATGAAATTTTTACATTTGAGAAAAATCGCCGTAACTTGTATCGCTGCTCTTGTACTGACTGTTCCTGTAAGTGCATCTACCTTATTTTTGCAGATAGGCTCCAGAGGAACTGAAGTGCGAAATATTCAATCCACGCTAAAACAATTAGGTTTTTTTAGATATCATACTGCTACAGGATATTATGGAATCATTACGGAAAATGCAGTAAAAGAATTTCAACAAAAGCAAAATTTAGACCCTTCTGGTATAGTGGATGTAACTACTGCTAGAGCCATCTATGATCGCCAACCTCAAAAAATAACTTCCAGATCCCACGATCGTTCTCGACAAGGGGCTTTGGACTGGTATACAGATGTACAGCACCTATGGCCTCGGGGTTCTAATGCCATGATCACAGATGTAGATACTGGAAAATCCTTTGAACTGCAGCGCACCTTCGGACATAATCATGCCGATGTAGAACCGCTGACCAAAGAAGATGCAGCGATCATTCGAGATATATGGGGTGGTTGGAGTTGGGAAAGAAGAGCTGTGATCGTAGAGATCGGAGAATATGTGATCGCTGGATCTATGACCGCGATGCCCCATGCAGGTGTGGATGCGGCTCCTGCTGTACAGGTAGTCAACAACCGTAGTGGCGGGTATGGAAGAGGACAAAATCTAGATGCTGTAAAGGGAAATGGGGTAGATGGCCATATGGATATCCACTTTTTGAACAGTAAAACGCATGGCACTAATCAAGTTCAAAAAGCTCATCAGGATATGGTTCATAAAGCGGCTCGATCCATTGCCGAAAATTATAGATAAATAGAAAAACAGTAAATTATTGTAAGTTACTAACAGGCTGTGGAAAGATCTGTGGGTAACTTCATAGTATATACTATGACTAGAATATTTATTCATCCTTCAAATCAATATTTGATTAAATCTTATTTAGGCATCTCTACAAAAGTATGTGGCAAGGCAGATACTTTTGTAGAGATGCCTATATTTTTTTATAATCCTTGTATATGCTTATTATGATACGATAGAACACTTACGGTAAATCCAAGGATTCCGGTGCCTATAAATATGACTGCCATTCCCGAGCCCGTGCCACTTCCCACTATGATTGCCAGAAACTGCTGTATTCTATGGGAACTCCCCATCAAAGGTTCAAAGACCTGATCTGCCAAAAAACCCCCTGCCAAATATCCTATGGGTATCGTAATAAACTGCAAAGAACCCCGTATAGAAAAAATCCGACCTTGAATATAGAGAGGTATTTTTGAATGAAGAAGGGCATTTTCAGCTGCACTGAGAAATGGAATGGGTATATTTCCTGCAAATGCAGCCAAGATCCATATATAAGGATTCTTTCCCACTCCTAGCAGTACATCACATAAGAGAAATGACAATGCTGCTGAAACAAATATAGTTTTCACATTATTCTTTGTTGGTTTTACTATGGATACTAAAAAACCTCCTACAATGCCACCTATGCCCATAGCACTGCTCACTAAGCCTAAAATCTTTGCGTTATTGTCTGAACGGGCTAAAATCATAGCTGGCAAAACACTATAAAAAGCCATCGCTGCCATAAGATTAATCCCTGCCATAAAGAGCATCAAATATAAGAAGCCCTTATTTTCTTTGAGATAGAGAACGCCTTGCCATGATTCTTCTATAAAGTTAGTCTTTTTACTATGAGAAACAACCGTATGTGGAATCTTAACCCATAATAATAGGGAAATAAATGAGATCGCATAGGTGAGCAAATCCACTGTGAAAACCATGCCTATCCCAAAAATCGAAACCACTGCCGTAGCTAGAATGGGTGTGAATACTGAAATCATAGAATCCGATAAGGATCTCAGACCACTTACTCTTGTGTATTGATCTTCGGATACAATAAGGGTAATCGCCACTTTAGAAGCGGGTCCCTGGAATGCATTCATAAATCCTGAAATAGCATTGATGACATATAAGTGCCCTATTTGGAGATTCCCTGTGAACAACAAGGTCAAAGCACCTATCGTACATATGGCTGCTACTGTATCACAAATAAGCATTATTTTTTTCTTGTTATAACGATCGATCAATGCCCCTGCAAAAAGGCTTACTACTACATAGGGCATATAGGAACATACTGAAAGCAAGGCAATAGACATTACTGTCCCTTGTTTTTGATACGCCCATATAATAAGTGCAAAGCTGGTCATAGAACTACCTAGCTGAGATATAGATTGACCTATCCATAATAATAAAAAGTCTTGTATCGGGGTTATTATTTGTGCAATATATTTTTTCATTCGACTCTACTCCTTTTTTAATATACTTATCAAAAGGTGCAAAGCCTATTTGGGTAGATTAGACATCTGAAAGAAAATAACTGTGCAAAACAGACCCTCATATTGCAAAGCTTTTTCTTGAAGATGCCTTAGACGATGTTAATATATACTCCGAACAAGGCATCGTCTATCCATACACCTATAGACCTTGCACGGAGTAAAATCGCCGTTGGATATTTTATAGTATATAACATACTCTCACCACACTTTTATTGATTTACTTTTATGATATCATCGTCACTATGATCCGTCAACCTATCCATCCTATTCTAAAAAACCCCTGCATCAGTTAAATGCAGAGGGTTCTTTTTGTATTATTCTACTGCAATTTTTACATCCACATTAAAATTAGGACGCAAAAATTCATCTTTATTTTCTATAGAAACTTCAATCGGGATTACAGTTTCTCCATTTTGCTTTACAGCCATATCCCATATCTTTGTTACTTTTCCTTTATATTTTTTGGAGGTATCCCCTACGGGTATGATAGAAACTTCTGCTCCCATCTTTACATCTTTGATAAATTCCTCTGCTACGTTGGCTTCGATCATCAGTGTATCTAAATCCATGATACTGAGCAGTTTTTTAGCAGGGGTCGTTATATCTCCCGATATATATCCTACTTCATATACTACCCCCTGTTCTACGGTAGAAATGACTTGATGATCCTTTATAAAGGCCTGCTGCAGCTTGCTTTTGGTTCTCTCAAGGGCAGCTTCTATAGATATAATCCGTTCGCGCTGAATTTCCACACTCGTATTTTCCTGTCCTTTAGCCATACTAAGCTCGATCTGTTGATTTTTTACCCCTGCGGACTTTTGATCTAGTACCGTTTGCAGTTGATCGATTTCTTTTTGTTTATTGAACTTGAGCGTATCTATGGATAACTGAATAGAGGTCATATTGTTTTTGTGATCTTCTACCGACCGTTTACTCTCATCATATTCATGCTGAGAGATAGCACCCTCTTTATATAGCACTTCTTTGTCCCGTAACTGCTTTAAGGCTTTTTGATAAACCGCTTCCCCACGATTTGCGTCATTTATAAGTTTTTTGATATCAGGATCAGTCTGATTTTGTAAATTGGTTTTTTTTGTTACTATTTCCTGATTCAGCCGCTGTACATCCTTTTGATCAGCCTGTAGGCTGTTTTGTACCTTTTGCAGACTGCCGCTGGTGGTTTGCTTTTCATCCCTTGAGCCAGATAGGAGTTTTGCCAGTTCTAGATTTGCGATCGTAAGTTCATGCTCTAAAGATTTGATCTGTCCTTGGTATTCTCCTAAATACAAGGTAAATAGGGATTCTCCCTTACTCACTCTCTGCCCTTCTTTTACATGAACACGCTGTACACCTGCGGAAAATTCTAGATTGATATTATGTATTGTTCCTGCTTTAACGATACCGAATGCCTCTACCGTCTGTTTTTCTTCTACCACTGGTATTTCTGACACTGTTGGCTCTGTGTTTTTATTGCTGCAGGCAGTTCCTATAAGAAGTAGCCCTACTACCCCTACCATCCACCATTTTCTTATTTTCATTGTTCCCACACCTTTCCATCTCTTACTCGAATAATTCGATTACCATATTCCGCTGCTTCTTCTGAATGCGTCACTTGTACGATGGTTTTATTTTTTTCTTTATTGATCTTCTGCAAAAGCATCATTACATCCGTTCCCGTATGGGTATCTAGATTTCCGATAGGTTCATCCGCTAGGATGACTTCTGGGTCATTGATCAAGGCTCTTGCGATCGCTACTCGCTGCTGTTGTCCTCCTGATAGTTCTCTCGGTGTATGCTTTCTCCGATCACAAAGCCCCACCATCTCTAGCATTTCATCCAGTCTCTGCTTATGATCTTTCATTTTTTTGTTATCGAGCAGTATGGGTAGCATGATGTTTTCTTCTACGG
The DNA here is from genome assembly GCA_937989765.1 of uncultured Clostridia bacterium. GTDB lineage: Bacteria > Bacillota > Clostridia > Lachnospirales > CALKRZ01 > CALKRZ01. Next base: position 15,667 of record CALKRZ010000196.1, read on the forward strand.
TTAGATTGGGGATTAGATTATAAAACTGAAATACAAATCCTATATCACGTCTGCGCATAATGCTTTCCTCTAGGTCTTTCATCACTGACAGCTCTTTGCCGTTGATCTTAATACTACCAGAGGTGGGTTTATCCAGTCCTCCGATGAGGTACAAGAGTGTGCTTTTTCCAGAACCTGATGGCCCCATGATGGATACGAATTCTCCTCTTTGGATGGTTACATTGATATTTTTTAGTACTTCTACATCCAGATCCCCAAGCTTAAATGTCTTACATACATCGATTGCTTCTATCATTTCCTGCATTTGTTTTCCCCTATCTATGGGGGTACTATAACCCCTCTTACTCATATTTGATCGCTTCAATAATATTGATCTTTGATGATCTCATAGCGGGTCCTATAGAGGACACTACCATGATCACGATCCCTGCTAGCATTGCATTGATAAATAATACCCCCGAATAATGAATGGTGAGAGGTAGGTTAATGGCCCTTAGTACATACTGTACTACCAGGATGGACAAGAGTCCTCCTAGCATCCCTACTACCCCACCGATCAATCCTCCTGTAAAAGACTCGATGAACATCATTTTTATAATTTGGGGCTTACTCATTCCTACAGATCGAAATACAGCCAAAGAATGTTTCCTTTCCATAAAACTGATCAAAAGATTGTTTAATACCCCAAAAATACCGATAACCATGCTTATAATCGAAAAGCCCTGCATCATACTCAAAAGTTGCCCGTTTTGTTCCATATTTCTTCTTTCTTCCTCTTTCATCGTGGAGACATACGGTTTTGATCGCTGAAACTTTTTCTTGATTTGTTTTTCTACCTCTATGGGGTCTTTTGTCGTCTTAATAAAAATATCTTCGTAGAACTTTTCTCCCATATCCATCTTATAATATCGCTCTGCCACAAGGTAGATATCTCCATTGTGCATTAGAGAATTAAAAAACCCACTCACTTTATACTCTCGCTTGCCTCTCTTCATACGCAAGGTGAGTGTATCTCCTTTTTTGAGTCCTAGCTTTTCTTTCATGGGGTGAGTCACAAGAATATATCGACCTGTTTCTAATTCTTCTAAGAGCTCTTGCGTGACATTGTACTTAAAATAATCCATATACTTGGATTTATTTACCCCTTGCACTGTACGCAGTTTTTCTGTTCTGCCTTCTAGTTCAATATTCGATGTCCCATACATTCCATAGGTAGCCTCCACGCCATCTATGGATTTGATGATCTGCTCTGTACTTCGATCCATCATCCTTCCAGAAAACCATATATCGA
>CALKRZ010000197.1 GCA_937989765.1 uncultured Clostridia bacterium
GGATCGATAAATATATGCCAGAACAATACAAAATAAAATAATTCAAAATAAAACAAAGCAGGTATAGCGCTTCTCTAAGCCCATACCTGCTTTGTTTAGTGTCTAAAATGTCTCATATTGGTAAACACCATAGTAATTCCATATCGATCACAGGCTTCTATGGATTCTTGATCTCGTATAGATCCCCCTGGTTGTATGATGGCCGTAATACCAGCCTTTGCTGCTTCTTCTACACAATCTGCAAAAGGGAAAAATGCATCAGACGCCAAAGCACTCCCTTTCACGCTATCTTCCCCAAGATGTTCTATCCCATGCTCTATCGCCTGTTTACAAGCCCAAATTCTATTGACTTGACCAGGTCCAATCCCCACTGACTGCTTATTTTTTCCGATAGCAATTCCATTCGATTTTACATATTTTACTACCTTCCAAGCGAAAAATAAATCTTCCCATTCTTCTTTTGTAGGCTGTCTTTTAGTGACCACTTGAAGATCATCTTCAGATAACAGTACATTATCAATATGCTGTAGCAAAAGTCCTCCTGAGACTTTCTTTAAGTCGTAGGCACCTTTAGGCTGTTTTATACAGATAGAGTCTAGCTGCAGCACTCGAATATTTTTTTTCTGCTGTAGTACTTCTAAGGCTTTTTCAGTATAAGATGGAGCCACTACAATCTCCACAAATATTTTATTAATTTCTGTAGCCGTCGCTTCATCAATTTCACGGTTTGCCACTACGATACCCCCAAAGATAGATACAGGGTCTGCTTTATATGCCTTTTCATAAGCTTCTAAGATCGTATCCGCACTCCCTACTCCACAGGGATTGGCATGTTTACAGGCTACAACAGTAGGCTCTTCATATTCTTTTAATAATTCAAGCGCACCATTGGTATCATTAATATTATTAAAGGAAAGCTCTTTACCATGAAGTTGAATCGCATCTGTAAGATTCCCCTTGGCTGTAGTTACTTCTTTATAAAATACTGCTTTTTGGTGAGGATTTTCTCCATATCGCATATCCTGTACTTTTTCAAAAGTGAGACTTAAGGTTTCCGGAAAATCTTCTTGGCCCCTTTCAATCCGCAGATAATTAGCGATCAATGTATCATAATGAGCGGTATGTTCAAATACTTTCCCAGCTAGCATAAATTTTGTCTGCTTTGATACTGTTCCTTGAGTCTTTAGTTCATCAATAATCGTTGTATAATCTTTTGGGTCTACCACGACGGCTACGTCCTGATAGTTTTTGGCTGCCGCTCGAAGCATCGTAGGGCCTCCAATATCGATATTTTCTATGGCTTCTTCCCGTTCTACATTTTCCTTCATGATGGTCTGTTTGAAGGGATATAAATTAACCACTACAAGATCAATAGGGGTAATGCCTAATGTCTGGAGCTGTTTCATATGCTCTTCCTGATCTCGTATGGCTAATACCCCTGCATGGATAGCAGGATGTAGCGTCTTTACCCTGCCATCTAGACATTCTGGAAAACCTGTGATCTCTGAAATGCCTATAATGTCGATCCCTTCATTTTCTAAGGCAGTTGCTGTTCCCCCTGTAGAGATGATCTCCACTCCAAGCTTTCTTAAAGCTTTTGCAAATTCTACAATCCCCGTTTTTTCTGACACACTGATTAATGCTCTTTTCATATACTCTCCTCCTTTTTATACAATATAAAACCGCCTGGACAGACAGAATACTTTTCTCTGTTTGCCCAGGCGGTCGGCCATTTTCTTCTGCACTCCCTGTGGGTACTCCCACTTCCGCCAGTTATGCAGAAATCTATCATTTTCTATTCAGGTAATAACATAAATCTTAAGATAAATAATACCGCCAGTACATAAATGATAGGATGCACTTCTTTTGCTTTTCCTTTAGCAATCTTTACGATTGGGTAGAAAATAAAACCACCAGCAATCCCTGTTGCAATACTGTAACTAAAAGGCATTAAAGCCATCGTAATAAACGCAGGAAGTGCTTCATCAAAATCTGTAAAATTAATATTTTTTACGGCACTCATCATTAATACACCCACAACGATTAAAGCTGGAGCTGTGGCTGCTGCAGGGATAATACCTACAATAGGAGCGATAAATAATGCTAGGATAAATAATACGGCTGTTACCACAGAAGTCAAACCTGTTTTACCACCCTCAGAGATCCCTGCCCCTGATTCAATGTATGTGGTTACTGTAGAAGTTCCTAAAAATGCACCTACTGTTGTTGCAACTGCATCTGCCATTAAAGCTTTATCCATTCTTGGCAGTTTTCCTTGTTCATCTAACAAACCTGCCTTAGCACCCGTTCCAATTAAGGTCCCGATGGTATCAAACATATCTACTAAACTAAATGCAATAATAATCATAATCACGCCAAATATAGCACCTAATACTGTATTTGAACCTGTAAACTTCAGTAGTCCTCCAAAATCTGGAAACACTCTTTCCATATACTCGTTCATAGAGATGAATCGTGGCATCCAATTCGCTCCCGCTAACCGATCAAATCTAGTGACTCCAAAAGGAATTCCTACAATGGTTGTGGCAATAATCCCAAGGAGAATAGAACCTTTTACTTTTCTAACAATCAATATACCCATAATGGCTAAACCAATAAGCGCAACCACTGCCGATGCTACACTTTCCGAATACTCAGGATTGGCAAAGTTTAACAAAGAAACTCCGATCACAGAATTCGGAACAATGATTTTACTGTTTTGTAATCCGATAAAAGCAATAAATAAACCGATCCCCGCTGATATTGCATGCTTTAAATTATCTGGAATCGCAGTTACGATCATTTCCCGAAGACCAAAAATAGTAATGATAATAAATAAAATACCAGAAACAGCAACAGCTGCTAATCCTTGTTGAAACGAAAGTCCCATTCCCAACATAATTGTAAAAGCAAAGAAAGCATTCAGTCCCATACCCGGTGCTTGAGCAAAAGGCAGGTTTGCATATAAAGCCATCATTAATGTACCTATCGCTGCTGCTATACAAGTAGCATTAAAGATCACAAGATAGTAGAAATTAATATCTGCTTCTGCCCACTGCATAATTCCCATAGGAGCTGTTAATGTAGCAGGGTTCACGATGATAATATACGCCATAGCCATAAAAGTGGTAATACCTGCTAATACTTCTGTTTTTACTGTAGTTCCATTTTCTTTGAGTTTAAAAAATTGTGTCAACGCGTTCATTGTAATCCTCCTTTATACTTATCATGTCTAAAAATAAAAAAACCATTCGCTTCCTATAGGAAACGAATGGTTCATTTGACATCCAAAAAGAGGTCACTATTCGTTACCCATAGACAGGCAATTTACGGTTGCCAGTAGAGACTTCTAGACCTATTTCTAGAATTATATGAGCGAATTATTCAATTTACATGATCATAATATCAAAGCATCTTGTATTTGTCAATCAAATTCCCGAACTTTATAAAAATATATGCATATAATGTTCGATGTAATATTTTAATACTTCTCTGTAGAAGTACCTCCGGTTACGATGGCAATAGAAGCACTCGCTCCAATTCGAGTAGCTCCTGCCTGTACTACACTTTCTGCATCCTGCGCATTACGAACGCCTCCAGAAGCTTTTACACCCATTTCAGAACCTACCGTTTTGCGCATGAGCATAATATCTTCTCGCGTCGCGCCCCCTGTAGAAAATCCTGTTGAAGTTTTTACAAAATCAGCCCCAGCTTCTTTCGCGATCAAGCATACTTTTTCTTTTTCATCGTCTGATAACAGGCTTGTTTCAATGATCACTTTTACAATGGCTCTTTTATTGGCAGCTTTTACAACTGCTTCAATATCCTGTTTTATATAGTCATAGCGTCTATCCTTTAAAGCGCCGATATGGATGACCATATCTACATCTGTAGCGCCATTTTCAATCGCTTCATTGGTTTCAAAAGCTTTTACTGTAGAGGTATTTGCTCCCAAAGGAAATCCTATGACAGTGGTAATGCCTACCTCAGTACCTTCTAACATCTTTTTAGCCAAAGCTACATAAGATGGATTAATGCAAACCGTAGCAAAGTTATATTCCTTTGCTTCTTCACATAATTTTCTTACACCTTCTTCTGTCGCTTCTGGCTTTAAAAGCGTATGATCTATCATTTTTGCTAATTGTACATTCATTAGTAGTTCCTCCTTGTATAACTTATTGTCTTCTGCATATAAAAAAAGCAACTGTACAACTTCTTACTCTAGTTTTACAGTTGCCTTTAAATTATATAGGAAAAAACTATATTTGTACAGAAGTTATACCATCATTTTCTATATTATTCCCACTCAATCGTAGCAGGAGGCTTAGACGTAATATCATACACAATCCTATTGATATGTCCTACTTCATTCACAATTCTCGTAGAAATTTTCTCAAGTATATCATAAGGAATTCTTGCCCAGTCTGCTGTCATACCATCTATACTCGTAACACCCCGCAGTGCAATCGTGTAGTGATAAGTCCTCTCATCTCCCATTACGCCTACACTTCGCAGTCCTGTCAGTACCGCAAAGTACTGCCATATTTCTTTATCTAGTCCAGCTTTTGCAATTTCTTCTCTGTATATAAAGTCAGCATCTTGGAGTATTGTAAGCTTTTCTTTGGTAATATCCCCAATAATACGAATGGCGAGTCCAGGACCTGGAAAAGGTTGGCGGCTCACTAAAAATTCTGGGATATCTAAGGCTCTGCCTAGATTTCTAACCTCATCCTTAAATAACTCCCGAAGGGGTTCTACGATTTCTTTAAAGTCTACATAATCAGGAAGTCCTCCCACATTATGATGACTCTTGATCATGGCTGCATTCTTTGTTCCACTTTCAATCACATCAGGGTAAATCGTTCCCTGCACCAAAAAGTCTACTGTACCAATCTTCTTTGCCTCTTCTTCAAATACCCGAATAAATTCTTCTCCGATAATTTTCCTCTTGGTTTCAGGATCTATGATTCCTTCTAATTTTTCTAAGAATCGATCTTCTACATTTACACGAATCAGATTCATATCAAATTGTTCTTTAAAGATTTTTTCTACTTCGTCCCCTTCATTTTTTCGAAGTAGCCCATGGTCTACAAATACGCAGGTTAACTGCTTGCCTACCGCTCTATGTATAAGTACTGCCGCGACGGAGGAATCTACTCCACCAGACAAGGCACATAATACTTTTTTATCTCCAATTTTTGCCCGAATATTTTCAATGGACTCTTTTGCAAAATCCTCCATGATCCAATCGCCTCGGCACACGCAAATATTGTATAAAAAGTTTTTTAACATTTTGGTACCTTGGGGAGTATGTACTACTTCTGGATGAAATTGCACACCATAAAGTTTTTTATCCACATGCGCCATTGCTGCCACTGGGCAAGTTTCTGTATGACCGATCACTTCAAAATCTTGAGGTGGGATAGATACATAGTAGGTATGACTCATCCAACAAACCGTTTTTTCATCAATCCCCTCAAACAAAGGATTGTTCTTGTGCACTGTAATGTCTGTTTTACCATACTCTCTTTGATCTGCCTTGGCTACTGTCCCACCCAGCATATGTCCTATTAGTTGAGAACCATAGCAAATCCCTAATATGGGGATGCCCAGTTCAAATATTTCTTTTTGTACCACAGGCGCACTTTCTTCATAGACTACATTAGGCCCTCCAGTGAAGATAATGCCTTTGGGATTTTTTTGCTGGATTTCTTCTATGGATGTGTCATAAGGGAGTACTTCACAATATACGTTTTCTTCCCTCACTCTTCGGGCAATTAACTGGTTATATTGTCCTCCAAAGTCTAATATAATGACAAGCTCATGATTCATGATGTGCCTCCTTCTAAATTTATAATCTCTGAAAAACATGTAGTAAGCAAATGTATACTTTTTAAGGGATCCATTTTTTCTTCATCATACACGAATAGCGGGAGATATGTCAAACGTTTCTATGAAAAACTGGATGAATGTTCGACTTTTTACTGTATACAAGTACAATAATAAACTTGACAAACATCACGCTTGTCAAGTTTATTATGGATAGTTTATCTATTTTTAATACTCTACACTATAGTTAGGCGCCTCTTTGGTAATGTGAATATCATGAGGATGACTTTCCCTAAGCCCTGCACTAGTAATACGGATAAATCGTCCATTTTCTTTCAATTCTTCTATGGTACTAGTACCACAGTAGCCCATACCCGCTCGCAGTCCGCCAATGAGTTGAAAAATTGTGTCCTCTACTGGCCCTTTATAGGCAACCCGTCCCTCTACTCCTTCTGGCACTAATTTTTTTGCATCCTGTTGGAAGTAGCGGTCTTTGCTTCCTTTTTCCATTGCTGCTAGGGAACCCATGCCGCGATATACTTTGTATTTTCTTCCCTGAAATAATTCAGTAGCGCCTGGGCTCTCTTCACAACCTGCCAACATGCTGCCCATCATGCATACACTGGCTCCTGCTGCTATCGCTTTAGGGATTTCTCCTGAATACTTAATACCCCCATCCGCAATCACGGGAATACCATATGGTTTGGCCGCTTCTGCACAATCATATACTGCTGTAATTTGAGGTACTCCAATCCCAGCCACCACTCGTGTAGTGCAGATAGATCCTGGTCCGATTCCCACTTTTACTGCATCCGCACCTGCTTCTATAAGCGCTTTGGTTGCCTCTCCCGTAGCTACATTCCCTGCAATAATCTGAAGTTCTGGAAACTGCTTTTTGATGTTTATGATCGTAGTAAGCACGCCTACAGAATGTCCATGGGCTGTATCAATGACAATCACATCTACCTTTGCTTCTACCAGTTTAGCTACCCGATCCACAGCATCTGCAGTCACGCCTACCGCTGCTCCTACCAACAATCGTCCATCGCTGTCCTTTGCTGAATGAGGATATTGGATCGCTTTTTCTATATCCTTAATGGTAATAAGCCCCTTCAAATTATTCTTGTCATCTACAATAGGGAGTTTTTCTATTTTATGCTTGGTTAAGATTTGTTTGGCTTGTTCCAAAGTAGTCCCTTCTGAGGTAGTAATAAGATGCTCTTTTGTCATGACCTCTAGAATTTGCTTATTATGATTGGTTTCAAAACGCATATCTCTATTGGTAATAATACCTACCAACTTGCCATCTTCTGTGATAGGCACACCTGAGATACGGTATTTTGCCATGAGTTCATTGGCTTCATATACATAATGATAAGGAGATAAAAAGAAAGGATCTGTAATAACACCATGCTCTGATCGCTTCACTTTATCTACTTCTTCAGCTTGTTGTTCTACAGACATGTTTTTATGAATAATGCCAATTCCTCCTTGGCGAGCGATAGCAATAGCCATACGAGCTTCTGTAACTGTATCCATACCCGCACTCATAATAGGAATATTAATGCGTATTTTCTTCGTTAATTGAGTAGATAAATCCACTTGATGTGGAAGCACTTCAGAACGAGCTGGGATCAATAGTACATCATCAAATGTAAATCCCTCTTTAACCATTTTGTGCATTAGGATTTCCTCCTTGATTTTTTACGAAAGTGTACCAAAAAAAAGAAGCATTGTCAACGGTACAAAAATGGAATATCTGAGAAAGTAGATGATACGGCAAATACATATCCAAACAAAAAACTGGCTTTGTTATGCCAGTTCCATTTCATCCACAATAAATACTGTCAAATCTTCCAAAAGATCTATCTCCCTTATCGGTACAAGTTGATCATTTTTATCATAAATCACACGGATGATGGGTCTAGTAGGCATCT
>CALKRZ010000198.1 GCA_937989765.1 uncultured Clostridia bacterium
TTGTATGGGCACTAATACCACTTTTATTATGAATAGCTCTATCTACAGTGCCTATAGATATATTAAGTTGTTTTGCAATATCCTTTAATGTTACTCCTTTTGTCATAGATCCACTCTCCATTTTACTATATATTTAACATATCCTCGATGTATTTCCCCTGGTTTTACTATATTTAATCCAGATACCTTTTCAAAACCCCGATCAAAAAGGTTATGGGCATCCGTAGAACAGGTTTGATTTTCGAGACAAAAGTATTCTTTACCTCTTGGTGAATACAGTACTTGATAGGAAAAAGTATTATACATGGTATATAGGCAGATAAATATAGAAGAAGCTGATTAGCTTTTTCTGCTTACTCAATTCTCCCCAGCATAGCTGGGGGATTAATATTATTGTTAAAGTGCACCGTATTTATCATAGACTTCGCGAAGTGATTTACCTGCCATCAATTCAATTCTTGATAGATTTTCAAGTTCAACTTTTTCCTTAGCTAATTCGAAAAGTTTTTCTTCTACAGATTGAGGAATAACGACTACTCCATCAAAGTCACAAAAAATAATATCTCCTGGATTTACTAGAACATCGCCGCACTTTATAGGAACATCATAAGCCATAACCTTGCCACGACCCTTACTATCAAGAGGTCTAATGCCGGTATAAAAAATAGGAAAATTTAGTTGCTTAATTTTTATACAATCCCTTATTTGGCTGTCGCAGATACAACCGGCAACACCTTTAGCCTTTGAAATTGTAGACATAAGCTCCCCCCAGGGTGCATTTGATCCTGAGAAGTCGGTGGAATGTACGGCTACATCACCTTCACTTAGTGAATCTATTGCTTCGATTTCCAACCCGTAAGGGTCACCTTCTACAATATAATCTGTTTCCATCCAGCGATATGTTCTAGCTCTTCCAACGAAGGTACAACAATCTTCATCTAAAGGGCGTAAACGGTGGTGCATTGCCTGATTTCTGTAGCCTAGTTCGTCCAAAATATCACAAACGGCTGCCGTATATAGATTTTTTTTTATCCATTCAAAAAGTTCTTTATTTGATTCTTTCATTTTAATGGTCTCCTTTATGATTAAAAAATAAATGGTTGATTTACTTCAAGTATCTTGCATTTTTCCTCTATGCCAAGGGTATGGCATAAATAAAGGAAGGTCTGAGGATTTTCACTGTTTAGTGCCATTACATCATAATGGTTTGGTATCACATATTTGACATCAAGAGATTTGGCAAGCTTTGCAGCTTCAAAGGCATTCATATTACCATATTTACCGTTAATACACGCCAACATTACATCTGCATAAATTGCTGCTTCCTCTAATAAAGTGCACCACGCTGTATCAGAGGTATGATAAACAGATTTACCATTAGTGAATTTAATATGATAGCCAGTCGTATCAATGACCTCTTTTGAAGTGCCCAGTGCAAATATGCCTGTAATAGATACATCCTCAATAGTTTCGGTTTCGCCACAATCAATACGACGTATCTTATTGCTATTTATGCCTAGTTTAAGCAAATGGGGTATAGTCAAATGAGGAGCAATAAAAAGAGTCTCTTTGTTTACACCATACCGCATAATTGTTTCGGGATCTAGATGATCTAAGTGGTCATGTGTAATAATGAAAATATCTGCATTTAGTTCTTGAGGATCAACGGGTATGGGTGTGATCCTTGAGAAACGAACATCCAATTTCCCTACGCTATCACTCAAGTAAGGATCAATCAAAATCGTTTTATCACATGATTTTATGTAATACCCGGATTGACCCAAAAACCATATTGCTACCTTATCATTAGTTAAATCATTGTTATATGACATATTTATTTTCACCATCCATCAGTTGATTCGATATTTTTTTATAGCGCTTTCATCAATTTCAATGCCTAAACCAGGCGTCTGTGGAACAGACATCATGCCATTTTTGTCCATTTCGATTGGATTTTTAATGACTTCTCGAAGCATAGGACTACTGCTTACATTGTATTCTAAAAACAAACTGCGTGGAAGTGCCGCGTTCACATGAAGGCTTGAAGCGGTCAATAGATCTGTCAACCATGCATGAGGGCAAACATCAACACCTGCAACTTCTGCTTCCCACATAATTTTGCGAATTTGTGTAAATCCACCACATCTAGATATATCTGGTTGAACCACATCAATTTTTCCTTCTTGAATAAGATGTCTAAATCCCCAACCCGTAGCTTCCTGTTCTCCGGCAGCAAGTCTGGTGGATACGCCCGCTTCTTTAACTTTTCTATAACCCTCATAACATTCAGGATGTAAAAAATCTTCTAGCCAATATATATGGTATTCTTCTAGCTGTTTTAACAATTCAATAGCATCATAAGCACTTCTGTTAGTCTTCCAACCGGCATCCACCAATAGTTCTATATCACTGCCCATTTCTTCTCTCGCAGCTTTTATAAGAGCTATATCATTTTTTCTATTTTGACCAAAGACACCCCAACCGAATTTTATAGCAGTAAAGCCTTTCTCCAT
>CALKRZ010000199.1 GCA_937989765.1 uncultured Clostridia bacterium
CTTAATTTCTTGTGTGATTTTAAAAGTGTCATATGCACTATTAACAGGTTCTGCAGGTAAACCTCCAGAAAACATGATGTAATAACTCAGACCAAGACTTATTGTGAACACCAAATAAAAAGGTAAGTTCAAATCCATACACACATCTACAAAAGCCCGTGCTAAAATATTCGTACGATAAATTACAGCAATTTCTTTATACGGCACTTTTTTCTTTAGAAGTGTGCGAATTTCTTCTGCAATATGAAAAGCTTCTTTTTCACTATCCTCATTTACTAACAAAATGGGTGGCGTTCCTTTTTCCTTTATTCCCTTGATCTCCTTGTGATACCGCTGTTTGTTATATTGTATAACCTGTGTACTTGCTTTAATGATCTCCTCAGTAGATCTATAATTAATATCTAGGATCACGGTTTTGGTATTTGGGAATTCTTGAGGGAAATGAAGTAAAAATTCTGGTTTTGCCCCTCTAAATTTGTAAATGGATTGATCATCATCCCCTACTACAAAAAGATTATGAGGCGTCACGCTGAGTAGTTTGATCACTTCATACTGTACTCGATTAATATCCTGAAACTCATCAATTAAAATATACGCGTATCTTGTTTGCCACATAGTCAGTAAACTTTGATCTTTTTTTAGTAATTGATAGCATTTGGTGAGCATATCATCAAAATCTAACTTTCCATGCGTTTCCTTATACGCTTCATATTTTTGAGCAATCGTAATAAAATCCTTTACGGCAAAATCCATAGGATGATAATAAATAGGATCAATCATTTCATTTTTCATAAGCGATATTTCACTCATGATTTGATCCAGAAATTCCTGTTCGTCTTCGTATTGAAGACCTAAACTATCCACGATATGTTTTAGTACTCTTCTTTTTTCATCATCTCGAAGCACATGGTCTATGGTATAACCACATACACTGCGGATCATACGAAAAAATACAGCGTGAAATGTGCCAAATGTAATCTCATGACGACTATAAGGATTTTGTCTATCTATTTGTTTAAACCGATTTTTCATTTCTTCCGCAGCCGCTTTTGTAAAAGTAATCACAAGAATCTGTCTGGGTGAGACATGACAGGCATCCATTAGATATTGGATCCGATGGGTAATTACTGTCGTTTTACCAGAACCAGGTCCAGCCAGAACCATCATTGGCCCCTCCCTATGAACTACGGCAAGCTGTTGTTTTTCATTGAGATGACCTTCTATCATCATAAGTCCTCCAAATCCAAAGTAGAAATGCAGCACAAGAGGCTCCTAATCCGTCTACAAGCACATCATTCATATCCGGCATTCGGGTAGGTACAAATGCTTGGTGTATTTCATCTGTAATACCGTATAGAATAGATAGTAAAACAATCACAATAAAAATGTAGGGAGTAGAAATCTTTTTATATAAAGGTATATAATAAGTACATGCCAACACAAAATACGCTACAAAATGTCCCCAGTTAAAATCCGTAAAAAAAGGAAATGAGGATTGCAATTCATTCCCTGTCATAGACGATAATCTAAAAATAATCCCCATACACACAATGGAAGGCACCCATACAACTAATTTATTTTTCATTATAACTCCCCTTTCTGGAAATATTATATCATATATAGCTTTTCGTTGCATGAAAAATGTATTATAATAAGATTGCTAGTACTAGACTTATTTATGATAATAGATACTATTTACCTAGTTTACTATCAAAAGGAGATTACCATTATGAGAATTCCAATTCTTTTTAGTCTATTTGTTATCTTCTTGATCATCTTTAACATAAAGCTCAAAAAGTCTGCTAGACAAAGCACCGCTCAAACACAGTCTTTTTTTGAAAAAGAAAGGGAGTCTATGTTTGTACGCAAAAAATCTTTAGATTCACTGCAATATATTACACTAGATTTATCTACACTCCCTTTAAGAGAACTTGATCCTGACAGTACACCTCTTTATAAAAAAGCATATGCCAAACAAGAAGCTGTAGTGAGTAAAGCTTCTCTACCTATGGTTCATATGGAAGAGAGCAATATCGATCTAAAGCTCACTTTTGGGCCTGCTAATCTAGAAATAATCATACAGTATGAAGAAAACTATAATCAATTTATGCGCGCGCTCCTCCAATGGGGCCTTGCACTTCAAGAGGCAGCGCTTTATGAAGAGTGTATACAAGTTTTGGAAATCTCTGCTGCACTCGGCTCTGATTTTAGCAAGACCTATATTTTATTAGGGGATCTCTATATAGCTACACATCAAAAACATAAACTCCCAGAGCTTCTTACCCTAGCTCAGTCTATTTCTAGCCTTACCATGGCTAAAGCAGTACGACATATCGAATACTTACTCAATCAGGAAGGGGAATAACCATCATGAATATTGGTATTTTTACAGATACATATCACCCACAAATCAATGGAGTCGTCACATCCATTCGTACTCTAGAGAAGGAATTAAACAAAAGGGGGCATAAGGTTTTTATTTTCACTGTAACAAACCCCAATGCCCGTAAGGCAACATCTAGAGTATTTCGTTTACCTAGTATGCCTTTTATATTTCTTCCTTCTTACCGAGTGGGAGTACTCTACTCCCCTCAGGCTGAAAAAATAGTAAAGCAGTTAAATTTAGATATCATTCATACTCAAACCGAATTTTCTCTAGGATTATTTGGTAAATTTTTATCCAAAAAGCTCCGTATTCCTATTGTCCATACCTACCATACCATGTACGAAGACTATGTTCATTATATCTCCAAAGGTACGCTCAGCAAATTCACCCCTAAAGTGGCAAAGGAATTAAGCCGACTATTTTGCAATCGTTGTGACGCTGTGATCGCTCCTACTACAAAAGTAGAAGAAGTTTTACGGGAATACGGAGTCAAAGAACATATTGAAGTCATTCCTACAGGCATCAATTTAGAACCATTTAAAAAAGCCAACTACGCCCCTGAAGAGATCCTTGATGCAAAAAAACAATACGGTATTGCGGACACTGATTCTGTTATATTATTTGTAGGACGGCTGGCCAAAGAAAAAAGTATTGATGTAATTATTCGAGAAATGCCTGCACTTCTCCAAAAACTTCCTACTGCCAAACTCTTGATCGTAGGAGATGGGCCCATTAGAAAAGAACTTCAAACATTGGCTGCATCTGTTCATGCTGAAGAGTCTATTATCTTTGCTGGAGAACAACCTTGGGAACAGATCGGTAAATTTTATCAACTAGGTGATGTATTTGTAAGTGCTTCTGTGACAGAAACCCAAGGGCTTACTTTTGCAGAAGCTATGGCTGCGCATATGCCTGTAGTGGCAAAACGTGATAAAAACTTAGAGGGTATGATCGAAGATAAAGTAAATGGAAGAGTTTTTGATCAAAATGATCAACTCGCAAATATTTTATATGAACTCCTCACCCATAAAGAAGAGTCTGCGAAAATAGCTCAGAAAGCGTATGATATGATAAAACCTTTTTCAGCTGATTTTTTCGGAGAACATGTAGAAAAATTATATATCTCTTTACTACAAAAACCGTAAGGGATCTCCCCTACGGTTTTATTTTTATTATTTTTATTATTTTTATTATTTTGATTGTTCATAAGTAGCTTGTCGAATCGTAAAACCTGCCTCTTTCAATTTTTCTACTACTTTTTTAGGTTGGTCTGCGTCAATCCTCACGACCAATTCACAAATATCCATTACTTCAGTAGCCATCTGCACTATACTAGAAATATTTCCACCCGCTTTTGAAATGGCTTCTGCCATTTTAGCAAGTCTACCTTTCACATCATATGTTTCAATGACGATCCGCGTATCTCCCAAACCAAATAGTTTAGCAAAGCTACTAAATATAGCTTTATGCGTTACAATTCCAACAAATTCATTTTGTTCATTGACTACGGGCAAAAATTGTATTTTTTCGGTAGATAAAATAAAAGCCGCCTGCTCTATCAAAGTATCTTCTGTGACCACTGGTAATTTAGTTTTAATTAATTCTTTTACCTTTCTTTGAAGGTATGCATTTCGATCACTTTCTTCTGTTTTAAAAAAAACTTCAAAAATATACTTTCTAGATAATACCCCCAAAAACTCATTGCCTTGTAACACAGGCAATGATAAATAATCATGTTGCTCTAGAAGTTGTAATGCATGCATTAGAGTATCTTCTGCAGAAATAACAGATAATTTTTTTCGTGGCATCAATATATTTTTTATCAACATATGGGTCACCTCGTTGTAAGATTTTTATTCTTATTCTTATTGTATATATACGACAAAGAATAAAAATATCCTTCTTTACTTATTTTTTTCTTTTTTACATAGTTCTAAAACACCCATACATAACAAAAAAAATCCAAACATTCTTCTGAGCAAGGCTGGCTGTATCTGGATTGCAATAAAAGAACCGATCACCGCTCCGAGTACGCCTGACACAACAATTTTCCACAAGATATGTTTTTGAATGCTTTTATTTTTATTATGGGTAACGAGCGCGATGCAAGCAGTAGGAATAAAATATACTAAATTAACCCCTTGAGCCGTCTGTTGGTTAAGCCCTAACAAAATACTTAAAGCAGGGATGAGGATGGTACCTCCTCCGATCCCCATTCCACTTACAATCCCTGATAGCAAACCTAATAAAATCAAAAAAATCATATTATCATCCTTATCGCTGCTACAAGCATAAATAGCCCAAATACTTTATGAAGCCATTTGGAAGGAATTTTATTTAGTATTTTTGCACCTATATATCCCCCTACTACGCCTCCAATGGATACATAAAACACCGTACTCCAATCTACTGCCTGCTTTTGCATATAGATCCCTGCACTTATCATAGATAAGGGTAGAATCACTGCAATAGCCGTCGCATGGGCCTTATGCTCTTCTACGCCCAAAATCCTTTCCATGGCGGGTACTACAATCGTACCTCCTCCGGCTCCAAAGAGACCATTCGCAAAACCCGTTATGATTCCTATCAATATTGTTTTCATTCTAAGTTTAGGCATTTCATACCTCCTACTCCTTTCTTATGCTTCCCTTTTTAAAAAAACATATTGGTTTGTTTTAAATATTTTTTTACATTTTTCATTATTTTTGTTATGATAGTAGTATGTAAATTTATATTTTGTATGTACTCATCATCACTTTCTATGCAAACATTATCATCACCTCCTGTATTTTGGAGGTAAGTAAAGAATTACAGGGGGGAATTATTTTGGAGTATCGTGTTGTCCTAATACAAAAACAAATCAATAATACCGAAGAAATCATCGATCTTTTTAAGAATACCCATATTGATTTAGTGATCGTTGCTGATGCAGATAAACTTACAGATGTACTTTCTCAGAACAATGATATGATTGACTTAATCATTGTTGCTATACAAAAAGAGATAGGAAATGATTTTGATATCATTACAAAACTTCGCACCAAATATAAATATAAAGATATTCCTTTTGTCGTTCTTGCGCCAAAAAGCGATGTGATGAAAGGAGTGGCTATGGGTGCATGTGATTATATGATCCTTCCTTATAATCCACTTGATCTTTGTTCCCAAGTAAAAACGCTTCTACATAATCTCAAACAAGATCGTTCTGTCTATCGTTCTCAAACTGAGGTAGCGATGAGTTTTCATGAATATTTTAATAGTGAGATAAACCGCGCAGATCGAGGAAATTATGAACTATCAATTATTCTATTTTCCATAGGTGCTTCCACAGCCTCAGACGGTATCGTTTCTGATCCCTTATTGAAAGCGACCAATCATCTATCTTCTATTATAAAGAATAAATTGCGATCAACGGATACTATTATCCGCTACAATCCCTATAATATCATTGGCTTTCTACCTTTTACCTCAAAGTTTAATGCAGAGATTGTAGCGATCAAAGTCCAAGATATTTACGAACAATTTACGCATCAAAATCCTTTAGAAAATCAGCTCAATCTATCCTATGCGATCGTATCTTTTCCCGAAGACGGCGAGAACATTGAAGATCTCCTTTATAATGCAGAGTTTAACTTACACTTGTATAGAAAAGCCAATAGCTAAAATGCAGCTCTGTCAAAATTTGATTTACTATCACATACTTCACCAGAGTGACATAAAATAAACCTTCCACAATTTTGCGGAAGGTTTATTTTATGTGTTTTTGTCCATACATACAATAGGGAAGAAGAAAACATTCTGTACACTTTGCTTTACGAGCTGTGCAGATCGCTCGTCCATGGGCAATAATCTGTGTATTATATCGAATCCAATGTTCCTTGGGCAGTATCTTCATAAGATCAAATTCAATTTTTACCGGATCTTCATATTTGGTAAAACCAAGCCGAAACGATACCCGCTTTACATGCGTATCCACTACAATGCTAGGACAATCATAAATATTTCCACGAATCACATTGGCAGTTTTTCTACCCACTCCAGCCAACTTAACTAATGTGTCCAGTTCCTTAGGTACTTCGCCCTTATGGTCTGACTGTAGCGCTTGAGCACATAGTACAATATTTTTTGCCTTGTTCCGATAAAATCCTGTAGAATGAATATCTTTTTCCAATTCTAATAAATCAGCCTCCGCAAAATCCTGTACACTTGTATATTTTCTAAATAACTCCTTTGTGACTATATTTACCCGCGCATCCGTACATTGAGCGCTTAATATTGTGGCGATCAAGAGCTGCCAAGGCGTTTCATAGTCTAGATAACACCGAATATCCTTTTCATAGTGTACATCTAATAAATATAGTACATTTTTCACTCTTTCTTTTACTGTCATCTTATCTCTCCATTCTTCTTTTGGTTGTCTATATCATAAACTGCCTTATTAATAAATCGACGATAATCCTATTTGTTTTGATTTTTATTAATAAAATGATATTGCCTGGGAAATAATAGAATTTCCTGGGAAATATTGTATTTTATATGAATACTTTGTAAAAACTTGCATGTCCTAACAATTCATCTTTTGCGTAATAATCAAATAGAATCGGTGTTGCTGTCATGTTAATACTTTCAAAAGAACTAGCAATCCACTGCAAAATCTCAAATGCAAATATCTCTAACTGACACATTCTGCTGATCTGTTTAGAATTATACGATAGGAGTTCTGGCAAATACCTTTGTATATTATCTTGATTTTGATAGAATCCTCGGATTTTATCTTTTTCATTGTTCTGTTCCCCCACACTTAAGAAATCTGGAAGGTTCTTTACCTTTTCCTGTACATAAAGATCAAATTTTAGAAGGTCACGAATGATATCCATATCTTCAAGCCTCTTCATCGTACAAAAATTCCATAAAAAAGTATACAATTGCATCTTATTATGCTGCACTTCATGATATTTATGGTCTTCCCAAAAACGAGCCAATTCTTCAAAAAATAAAAATGCAGATTCAAATTTAGGAATAATGTAATGAAGGGTATATTTAAATTTTCGCGAGTTATAATAAATTTCCACCATTTCCTCAATCATTTTCAACATGAGCATTTCTTCATAGTTTATTTCCTTTGTGTATAAAATTTCATAGGGTGCTTGTTCTTTATACACTAATCCATATTGTTGGGCATGCACTCTAAGACCTGATCCTTTCAAAAGCTTTAAAAATCCTAGTTGTAGCTGCTCTGGGAATAACGCATATACATCATTAAAAGATCTAGCAAAAGAGGCATAATCTTCACCAGGCAAACCCGCAATCAAATCCAGATGTTGATGGATATTTCCTTTCATCCTAAGTCTTTTCACGTACTTTTTAATTGTTTCAAAACTCATATTTCGTTGTATATATTCTATCGTATCTAGATTTGTAGTTTGGATACCTATTTCAAATTGAAATAAACCAGGCCGAACCGTAGATAAAAAATCTAAAATTTCATCATCTAACAAGTCTGCAGATATTTCGAAGTGAAAATTTGTTTTATTATTATCATTTTCTACTAGATATCTCCATATACCCCATGCATGACTTTTTTTACAGTTAAACGTACGATCTACAAACTTAACTTGTCTAACTCCTTGATTTAAGAATATCTGTAAATCTGAAAAAACTCTAGATAAGGACAAAAAGCGTACTCCTTTTTCTACAGAAGAAAGACAGTATTGACATTGATATGGGCAGCCTCGAGAAGACTCATAGTAAATAATTCGATGCTGAAGATCATCCAAACACGCTCCATAGGCAAAAGGAATATCCGCAAGATCTAGCGGTGTTCTTGGAAGCGTTGTTATGATCTTATGCTCTTGCCGATATACAACTCCTTGTATGTTCTCTAGGCTTTTAGTTCCATGTTTCAAGTGCTGAAGAAGCTCATATACAGTTTGTTCCCCTTCTCCTTTGATAATATAATCGACTTCTACACAGTTTTCTAAAACTGATTCACTGTCATACGATACCTCTGGTCCCCCTAAAAAAATAATCAATTGAGGAAATACTTTTTTCATAGACTTTACGATGGACATGATCTCTTTTATATTCCATATATAACAAGAAAAACCTACTATGTCTGGCTTTTGCTTATATAATTCCCTAAGAATATAATTCTCTTCGTGATTAATCGTGAATTCTGCTATATCTATAAACTCTCCCATTTTCCTACCATATGCTTGTATAGATCGCAATGCTAAGGAAGAATGGATAAACTTTGCATTTAATGTAGCCAGTACAGTCTTCATGATGAATGCTCCTTATCTTGTCCTGCGATCGGAATCCTTATTCGAAATAAGGTACCTTCCCCCAGTATCGTTTTAAAATCAATATCCCCTTGAAAGCTTTTGATAATCCCATAACTTATGGCTAATCCGATCCCTGTTCCTTTTCCTACTTCTTTTGTAGTAAAAAAAGGCTCAAATAATTTATCTTGTATTTCTTCTGGAACGCCTCCCCCAGTATCTTCTACCTCGGCTATTACATATTCCCCTTCCTTATACGTATGATACCCAATCTGCTTTTGCCTACATATATCTGGATGTTTGCTTTCATAGTCCTCCATCGCATCCCTCGCATTGGTCGTCAAATTAATAAACACTTGTTCTAAAGGTACATATTCAGCCATTACAAGTGGAAGTGCTTCATCTAGATGAAAAACAACAGAGATATTTTTTAGTTGAAGATGCTCTTTCATCATTTTGAAAATGTCTCGAATGGACGCATTCATGCATACTTTTTCTAATACCCCAGTTGAGCTTCTGCTAAAATTTTTCAGATGAAGAATTATTTTGGATATTCGTTGGATTTGAGACTCTACATCTTCTAACTTTGGCATCAATAACCCATCTGTGAGTTTTCCTTTATCCTGTGCCTTTTTAAGCCCCTGCACAATAAGACTAATAGAGTATAGCGGTTGATTAATTTCATGGGCGATCCCTGTTGCCATTTCCCCCAATGTAGCCATTTTACCAGACTGGGCTAATACCGCATCTTTTTTTCGTATTTCTTTTGTCCTCTCCTCAATCATACCTTCTAGATTTTCTGCGTAGGAATGAAGTTCAATCTCAAGTTTTTTCATTTCGGTTACATCGCTTACGACAACTAATGTACCAATCCGATCGCCGGAATCTTGTGACCATATCGGATTAATCTTAACCATAAAAAAACCATCCCCATTTACAGTTTCTAAAACCTCACTATAGCGCTCCTTCATGGTCGCATATTTTTCAAATAACGCTTCTATTTGTATAGGGTTCTTCATCTGTTCTTGAAAAGACTGTCTAAATTGATCTATATGCATGCCCTTTGTAGAAGAATCTGTATGAAACACCAAGCTTCTTTGAATATTAGATACCTGAATATATCCTTCTGCATCTAGCAAAATAATATATTCTCCACTGGCATTTACAATGCTTTGTAGTATTTGTGGTTCTACTAAATTCATAAAATCCCCCTTACCGATCATATACAACTACTTATATTAAACGAATAAATTATACACTACGAGTTTATTAAGCATCCTTCGGATGGTTACATTATAATATAAAATGTTTCTTTATGAAACAAAAACCCTAGAAACAAAAGACATCTCTAGGGTTTTTGCTACTATCCATCTCATTTTTTGAACTAGCCAAGTGATTCTTTATTCCATGCACTGCTTACATAAATCTTTGTATCGGTTTTGTACAGTATCGATCAGATGAATTGTATAATTGACTACTTCTGAAAATGTACGTAATTGGCTAAAAAGCTTCTTTTCTTCAAATACTATTTCCATGCTTCTCTTAAAGGGTCCATCTCCTGTATATTCCATTAATCTTTCTGTCATTAACTTGGGATATCGTTCTCCCTCTCGCTTCTTATTATAGATTGTTTTATCCATAACTGCTTCTACTTGAAATGTAACCTTTGTCTCTGTGATCTCACCTAGTTTTACACGGATCAATTGATCATTCAAGAATTCTCCACATACAGAAAATATAAAATCAACTGCATAAGGCATCGCTTCCATATTACGATCCACGATTCCTGTAGCTAGATCTATATGCTTCATTTTTAACACTTTATCTGCTTGTACAAAAGAATTATCTAAAGTTTTTTCATTATAATCCACGACATCTAATAACTTTTCAAAATTGTAGTTAATATAATCTACTAATCGTGTAGCTACAAATTGTTTGATACTGTGATACTGCACCATAAATATACCATGATTTGTTAATATATCACTGACTATTTTCTCATAATTATTGGTTTCTTTAGTTGCCATATACACTGCCTCCTTGTTTTGTATGAACAAGATTGATCAATCCTTATCCATCACCCCGATAATGCTAGTATTTGTATGGAGGTCTCGGTTTATTCAACCTAGTAAAAAAGGAGCTCTGAAAAAGTATGTGGTAAGGC
>CALKRZ010000200.1 GCA_937989765.1 uncultured Clostridia bacterium
ATAAAGATCATTCATTTTATAAAAGCATTGAAAAGGTGAATATAGGAGGGCTTCCTTTTTTGCCGAGTAGCACTACTTTAGTAGAAGAATTCTTGTCTCAGCTGATAGAAGATTCTCCAGAAAGTGCATTTGAGCGGGGAAGCAAACAGGCTGGAGCGTATGAACATTTACAGGATATCGATTTTGCTGAAAGAAATGTGATGATCGGTTCCCTATATAATAAAAGACAGCTACAGCTCAATTTGAAGCATAGATTTTACCAAATTCCGATGAACAATATAGCGACTGATCGAGAAAAGATAGAGTATGTTGCCTTGTATGAACAAAAATATGTTTCGGAAGATGGTAGTGGCAGAATCGCCTACTATGGCAAAGTCAAAAATTGCACAAAGCGTAAGAGAAAGGATTTTGCCCATATCATACCCGTCACCAGAAATAATCCAGATGAGGAGTACTATTTCTTTACGGTTGAATCATGGCAGCGACTAAAAAAACCGATGCGACCTAAGGGTTATGGGGTGGCAACTCGAATGTATACTAACTTATATCTACTAGAACATGGGGATTACTTGCCAGAACTTTTCATTCGATCTAAAGAAGAGTACAGACTTTTGGTAGAGTTAAAGCGTATTACCGAGAAGTACTGTGTAGAACCGCTGAAAAAATTTGCAGACGAAGGGGCTGTGGTTCGGTTTCAATATAATGGAGCATGGATTCATATAGAAGATGGCGAGATTAGGGTGACAAAATACCCGAATGCTGAATCTTATAGGATTGACGAACTAAAGAAAGATACCATGAAAGTAGTTCGAGAAATTACAGGGTGGATCGATGCGACTTCTTAGCTGCCGTACCATACTTTGCACAGTAAATTAAGGAGGGATATCATGAAGTACCAAAAACCAATCAGTATATTAGTGATTTGTATCGCTGTACTTGCCTGTATAGCAGCTTCAGCAGGGATTTTTTCTAGTGGGGGGCAGGGAGCTTACGAGTTCACCTCTGTCCATGGACAAAAGGTAGAGATCTACGGAAGAGGGATTTATCACCATATGGCAACATCCATGGTGCCTGATGGCATCGCACAGGATGTGGTTACGATGGGGATGGGGATTCCTTTGCTACTCATCGCACTTTATTTCTCGCGTAAGGGTTCTCTTCGAGGCAGATTTTTATTATCGGGGACATTGTTGTATTTCTGGTTTACGTATATCGTATATCTGATGATGGTCATGTATAACGAGTTTTTCTTGGTCTATGTAGGGCTTACTTCCATGAGTTTTTTTGCGCTTGTACTGGTACTCTTATCTTTTGATGTACCACGGCTAGGCTCCTGTTTTGGTAGTAAGCTACCTGTGAAGTTCATAGGGGGTTTTCTTATTTTTATCGCGGTAGCGGTAGGGGGAATGTGGCTGAGTAGAGTGATCCCTACGCTCACAGATGGGATCATTCCCACAGAAGTCCTGCATAATACTACACTGGTAGTGCAGGGGCTGGATCTTGCCTTTTTGCTTCCGCTGTGTTTTGTAGCTGGGGTGCTGCTGATCAAAAAGAATCCCTTTGGATTTCTATTGGCACCTCTGATGACCCACTTTCTCATGATCATGATGACAGCTATTGCGGCAAAGGTAGTGGGACAAATGCTATTAGGAGTAGAAGGGGTACTGCCTGTACTGATCGGATTCTCTCTATTTGCCATCATGGCAGCACTTTGCTCCATTGTGTTAGCTAAAAATGTGACTCGAAAAGTAGAAGCATAGGGGAATATACCTACAGCTAGGAAATAGGTGGGAAAGAGGTGTTACAGTGGAAAAAGAGAAGTATAAAATACTAATCCTATATCATTCTGGTGCGGGCAGTACCAAGACAGTAGCTGAGATTTACCATAAAGCATTGAGCCATTTTGATGTAGATATTCATTCGATTAGTGTGAAATATGAATATCAGCAACTTTTGCAATACGACTTTTTGATCTTTGCATTTCCTACATACCATTGTGACCCCTCTTCATCCATGATGGAGTTTGTTCGGAATATGCCTGTACTGGATAGACCCATCAGTGCTTTTGCATTTACTACATATGGGCTTTTCTCAGGCAATACCATGAGAGAGTTTATCAAAAGGATATCGTCAAAAAACATCGTGGTTCGTGGATATACTGGCTATAGAGCGCCTGCAACGGATGGAGCACTGCTTTTGCCCCCTATACAGTGGATGTTTCGCTATGAACGAAAGATTGCCCTAAAGATCAAAAAGGATATAAGAAAAATACAAGATCGTATCAACTATAATGAAGGTAAAAGTGTGTACCCTAGATTTAAACTCTATGCAATACTCAATTTTCCCAACAAGATCCTAGGGAAAGCCTATAAACACAATCTATATGTCGTGACAGAACGATGTGTAGATTGTGGTAAATGTATGGATCAGTGTAGTAGAAAATGTTGGGAGAAAGAAAAAGGATATCTGCGGTATCATAAGAAAAACTGTGAATATTGCTTTAGGTGCATCCATCATTGCCCAAAAGAAGCCATCGTATTGTCAGCTAAGACACAGGGTAAACCAAAGTGTAATGAAGGATTTTATGCAGATCTAAAAAAGAACATCTGTAAAGAGATGAACTTGCTCAAAGAGTGATCGGGGTATAAATAGATATAGTAAAAAGGAGCCTACTTGGGATGAGTAGACTCCTTTTTTAACTTGTATTTTTGTTGACATAGTACC
>CALKRZ010000201.1 GCA_937989765.1 uncultured Clostridia bacterium
CCCTAGATTGTTGTTGCCATTTTCAAGAATATACTATTTGTTTTTGTCGAAATAACTACTGGAATATTATTCATGCTGAATGTGAGTAGCATCTACCTTAGCAATAATGGCGCTCCCATTATAGGCAATCAACTCATCCTCTGTGCCATGTATAATAAGAACGGGAATATCGGATCGATTGATGGCATCGACTGCATTCAAAGAAACTATTTCACCAAATAGAATTCTTTGATATAGCCATAAATATGGGTATTGTGTGTTTATAAAACCACCCATCATTCGCTGTCCTTGTTCTACAATCATATCCATAGGACTATTGGCACCAGATACTGTAACGACACCGGCAATCTCATGATCATAATGCAATATAGTAGCGACTGCATAGCCACCCCAACTGTGACCAAATAACAGGATGGGTAAGTTCGCAAATTCCGACTGCGTATTCACATAGGTTAGTGCTGCATCCAAATCAATCAATGCTTGTGGAAAGCCCTTTGTCGTCTTTCCTTCGCTGTCAAAGCTTCCTGTTGCATCATAGGCAAAAACACGCCACCCTTGATCTACAAAATAAGTGATTTGAGGCAGATAGCTATCTGCCCCTCCTCCAAGTCCATGCGCCACCACCACCACACCTTGGTCTTGATTCAGTCCATACACATAGCCTTGCAAGCGATGATTACCCGATTTGAAACTCACCAAATGCCTTGGATATGCTGTTTCAAGATCTACATATCTCAAACTTGTTGTAACCGTTTCATCATGTCTGTCAAATCTCGGAAATTGTGCACTGTAGATAAACTTTACAACAATCATGGAAATGATTGAAGAAAGTAGAATAAATCCTACAATACTTACGCTGATCATTTTCATTGCGCTCTTTTGTTTTCCTTTTTGTGTTTTCATATATCCTCCATTCGATAGTATGCTATTATTTTATTGATTAGCCTCAAGCAATAAATGATCAGTAATCTCTGCAATCTGGTCAATATTATTTGCATAAATAAAATGAGTGCCCTCCAGTATCTCGTATTTTACATGTTTGCCAATTCGTTCAAGATGTTGATGTTGATATTCCTGAGGCGTCATTTTAAGTTGCTTATTGGGCGTTTCATAGGTTGTTTTGGAAATCACTTTGAAATATGGGACAGATTCTGGAAATGGTAAGTCCATCGTTTGTTTTATAAACTCAGATGAATTTGCGATCTGCTCTAAAAGAGTATTCGTGATTGAAAAGCCCGCAAACGTAATTATGTCACTGATCTCTTTTTCTGTATATCCATTGGAGAGCAATTGCTTTTTGTTTGTGGTTAAATGTGCTATACATGAAATAGTGCCTGTAGCTTGTTGAAATTTTGCAATTGGAAGTATATATTTTACAATAGCAGGCATTTCTTCATAAAACGCAGTAGATGTGCCGTCAAGAGAGAGTATGGCTTCTACTTCTTTCGGATATTTTGCCGCATAATACTCACTATAAACGCTTGATATGGAGTGTGGCATCAAAACATAAGGTGCTTTAAAGCCCGCCTGGCTCAGTGCAGTTCTTATTTCTTCCACATAATTTTCACTCGTACGTGGCTTTGATGTTTCACTGCTAAAGCCTACACCAAAATACTCGACAGTAACAACCGTATGTTTTTCACTCAGTTTACGCATGAGCGGTGCAAAATCAGCAGACGGAAGCCCAACACCCATACCCGGTAGCAATACAATTGTTTTCTCTCCATTTCCCATTGAATGGACATGCATTTGTCCATCTTCCACATCAACAATTTGGCCATACGGCTGTATTTGTTCTAATTTCCCTTTAAAATATGTAGCCTGTAAAATTCCACCCATCAACATAAGAATCGCAATCACTGCTACTACTATTCCGAATATCATCATAATTTTCTTCCCTTTTTTCATTTTAAGTTTAGCGCTATTTGTTTGATATGTATTTTTCATACTATTCTCTCCTTTTAATTTTCCTCGACAGGTGCTGAAATAATTGAAATATCTCTGGCTTTTCTTCTTTCCGTTGGTTCAAAATTGTATTTTAAAATAAATTGGCGTAGTTCCTCAATAAATTGGTCAAACTCCGTATCACTCATCATTAGTACCATATTGTTCAAAAAAATTTTCTCCTTTGCAGGATCAAGGTGTTCCCCATTAAAATACTTGTGAAACTTTCCATAATTGGTCATCAGAAATCCAAAGGCATTTTGAGCAGCATGCTCAATAGTATTATGCTTTGAAATTTCTGAAATGTTTAAAGCAATTGTTCTTTCAAGACTTCCCCTAACTTTTTTTTCTGAAACAACAGTCAGAATATTGTTATCGATAAGAATATTTATATGACGATACATGGTTGTCCGCGGTACATCATTGATTCTTTCGCAAAGCTCATTCGCTGTAATGCTTTGTCCTGTAGAAACTTCCTGTATAATTCTCATTCGAACAGGATTTAAGATTATCTCATTGATATTTTTCATAACTGTCTCCTTTCGATTCCATTTTTAATTATAATACCAAACTTGGAATTAATCAAGTATAAATTTACTGATTTTCTGTGCCTGTTGTTTATCTTGGCTAAATGATTTAAGATATAAGAGAGGATGAGGACATTTTGTGTCAAACAAGGCGAAGGGGGCATTGATATTTATATGGATCAGAATTGTATTTACCCACTGACACTGGATCATTTGTTGAATGATGATTTATTATATTTAGGCATTTATCCAAATAAAGTATTCCATCTATACTGGAGTGACGATTGGTCTGAAGATTTTTACATTGAAAGTGCCTATGCTGGATTCATCAGCACCTGCTTGAATATTGATGGTTCAGATACCCTATTGCCCGAAATTCAGCCTCATTATGCCATACTGGATTGGAACAATTTAATCCTGTCGACAAAAATTAAAAAAGTCATAAAGAGTCCGGTTTTTTTTAACAATGCACTTTATGTTCGATTGAATGGCAGTCTTGACAATGTACTCAATAAAATATATGCTTATCATAAAGACAGTTGGTTAACTGATCAATACTCCAAATTACTGCACCAATTAAAGGTCTACCATGATAAAAAGAAAGATTTTCATATTGTAACGGTTGAACTTTGCAGTGCATCCAATGATGAAACGATTGCCGGTGAAATAGGGTATGTGATTGGGTCTACCTATACCAGCCTAACCGGGTTTTGTGACAAAGATAATAAGAAGCATGCTAATTACGGAACGCTTCAATTGGTACTGCTTGCTAAGACCCTGCAATATCACGGTTATCATTTCTGGAATCTAGGCCATCCCTACATGAATTATAAAGTAAAGTTAGGCGCCAAGATTACCTGTAGAAAAGACTTTCTAAAAAAATGGCTGCAGTCAAGAGATGAGATGCCTCCGCAAAAACTCATTGCTGAATACCGATATGATTGTCATTTTTACAGAGAATTATTTAACCATCCGACATAAGCCTCCCACTTCTATAAGCGGGGGAGAAACT
Source organism: uncultured Clostridia bacterium (assembly GCA_937989765.1). Lineage (GTDB taxonomy): Bacteria > Bacillota > Clostridia > Lachnospirales > CALKRZ01 > CALKRZ01. The sequence goes on from CALKRZ010000201.1 coordinate 3,484, forward strand.
TCCAATATCCGTGGGAGTTCAAGCTCCGACGGATGGTTAATAAACTGTAACGTAGCGGAGGTTTATTCCCTTTGACTTAGAGGACACACCACTTTACAAGTTTTGGCGGGAAATCATCATCCCCATCAGAAAAATTGATCATCCCGTCATTATCTGATATTATTCTACTATGATCTGACCCTATAGAAAGAGGTATGCTATGAGAAAAAGAATGAGGATACAAGTATTAGCCACTGTACTAATCACCATATGCATTACATTACAAATAATCGGGAGTCAAAAAAACTCACCCATAGATTTTACGAAAATTGATGACTATATACAGCACGAAATGAAAGAAGGCAGGATCCCCGGTTTAGCCCTAGGTATTGTAAAAGGGGACGAGATCATCTATCAAAAAGGTTATGGGATTGCAGATCACGATGGTACACCTGTAACCGTCAATACACCCTTTATCATCGGCTCTGTGTCTAAGACATTTACTGCCCTAGGGATTATGCAGCTCGTAGAGAAGGATAAAATCGAACTAGATGCACCTGTTCAACGGTATATACCGTGGTTTACATTACAAAACCCAGACTACTCAGCCAAAGTCACTGTTCGAGATCTGCTGATGCACAAAAGTGGCTTGCCCAGAGAGCATTATACTGCTGGGAGGTCTGTTGACTCCATCAAGCAACGTGTTCGAGAGTTGCATAGCGCAGACTTTTGGAATACACCAGGGGCTCAATCTCTTTATTCCAATGTGGGGTATGCCGTACTAGGACACCTGATCGAAGTGGCTTCAGGTCAAAGTTATCAAACATATATTCAGGATAGAATATTTTCACCCCTTGAGATGCATCACAGCTACACATCATTACAGGTGGCAAAGGATCACGGATTGGCGCAGGGATACGGCTATATGATGGGAATCCCCATCCCCATTGCCCCCAATTATCTGGTGCGCAGTCTTCCATCAGGATACCTCATATCAAGTGTCCAGGATATGAACCAGTATTTGATCTCACAGATCAATGGGGTAGGGTACAACGGCACACAAGTCTTATCTCCCAATGGAATTTTACAGGTGCAAAACTATATGTGGCATTCTACTCCCAATAGCATTGAACATGGGGGCGCCACCGAAAGCTTTCGTGCCTATATGGGGATAGTAGGCAGTAAATCCAAACGGCTTGCAAACCCAAAGGATACATGGGGCATAGTCGTATTGCATAATTGCAGCGAAAGTATATTAACTCCTTTTGCCCCCAGAGATGCCAAGATCGTACGAATCCCGGAGGGGATTGCTCGTATACTAGAACAAAGAACACCCCAACCTCCTTCAAAAACCAGCATGCGTTCCCTATATCAGTTGATCTATGGAGGAACTGCTATCATTATTTTATTCCTCATCTACCTAACAGCAGGTGTCGTATCTATCCAAAAAAAATATGAGCAAAAAAGACGGAGCAAAAAACAACTACTCATTAGATTAATCCCTAATATTTTACTAAATCTAGTACTACCGATAGGAATCTTTATCCTTGCCCCAAACAAGATGGGACAATCTTGGAAAATGATGCTCACCATCATTCCGGATTTATATTTTGTCTGCAGTTTTCTAATGATATTGATTCTACTTGGCATATCAGAACTGTTGATTGTATTTTTTATTTTAAAGCGTAAACCGAGCTCTCCATCGCATCCCACAGCAGGGTAATTGGTTTAATATATGAAATCATGTATATAGAAAGCCCTACTTGGATGTGCTAAATATCATCTAAGTAGGGCTGTTTTTTGTGAAGCAGTATGTTTATAATTAGGGCATATTATTTAGTATTGGTTTTAGAATTGCTTTACTTTGCAATACCTAATCTTTCAAAAAGATTGATTATTGGTACTTTCATTCCTATATTCAGACTGATATGTCTTTTTTACGTTTAGCTTTTCAGTGTAAAGTCTGCAATTGTAAATCTAACTGCTGTCAGGGAGAGTATATTTTCTCTGCCTTACTTCAATTAAAGTCAACCCCAAATCACGGATTCTATTTAGTATCCCATGAAGCTGTGCTTGGTCTCTCAGCAGGCCTGATAATTCAGTATGCCCAGATGGCATGTTTTTGATTGTAACGCCATCAAACCATGCCGCTCTCTTTTCCTCGATATGTCCTTGCACAACGATATCATAATATACGGGTTGATCCTGCACCAAGTATTATCCCTCCATTTTCTCTAGGGGTGATTTGTTTTTAGCAATATAAAAATCTCATTTCCTATTGTCTTCTTAAAAAATCTGTATAATGCAAGCGAACATTTAGGTACATCTTTGCTCGCTTAAAGTTGTCAAATATGCTTCTGTCTGCCGTCTTCTTGTATATTTTTAAGAAGCAGCCATATAAATACGATACAAGCTGCCCAAAGTACGCTATATACAGGTATAAATTCATCCCATACACCTAATTTGATATAGGCTAAAATACCTCCTACAATTAATATGATCGGATAGAAAATCCCTTTGATCATCACCATGATGGAAAGTACATACCCCCAAGGCTGTTTTTTATAAAGCAGGATTCCACTCACGATGAGAACCGAGATCATGAAGCATAAATCTGTTGCAAATATGACGCCCTCGGCAACTGTCGGCGTAGGCCCTCCAAATACAAAGGCTAAGCATTTTCCAACCCACGGCACACCTAACGCAAATGCAAAAAAGAACATGAATCCACAAACTGCTTTGACAGGTGTACGCGGGTTAAATCGTTGTGCGATATCTTTGATATCCACTTTGACAAATGTAAATATTAGGGCGTACACAGACAATATAAACAACGCTACATACAGCAAGAAAAATTTATTGACTGCTGCACCATACAGATAAAATATATAGTTATATATCATATACCATATCGTACCGATCCAGATGAGCTGCGCTTTTATGGAACCCCTTATAGCCAAATACAATGCCCCTAGGAGCAATGGAACGCCCAAAAATAATGTGACAAGATCATTGACAAACCATACAACTTTGATCACATCATTATCCCGGTACAATTCTGGAAATACCAATCCCAGTATAGATGTAATACCTGCTAATACAGCTACCATGATAGAAAGAATGATGGGTAGTTTAAATTTATTTTTGAACATAAGATTTCCTCCTTTTTGGCACGTACGTATACTCACAGTAAACCTATCGTGCTCCTTTATATCTACTATGCCACGTTCAAATACATTTGTCACCTTACTAAAGTTAGGTTGACTACATATGACCTATATTAAGTTCAGAAGATATCCTTGTTTCTAATTTGAAGAAGAAGCTTTTAGATCAAATAGAAATAGTAAGACAGTGTATGTATTTTACGTACTGCTAACTGTGTATAATGAACCTTAAAAGATACATCATTTGTGAATATGTCTTCACGAAGGATGTATCTTTTAATACTAACCCTGCCATAGATTTAGATCTCTTGCCCGCTCTACTGCCTGTACTCGGTTTTTAACTCCCAATTTACCAAAAATATTATTGATATGCCATTTGGTTGTTCCAATGGTAATAAATAATTTAAACGCAATCTCTTTATTGGAGTGTCCTTGTGCAATTAATTGTACTATCTCTAGCTCTCTTTCACTGAGCTGTTCGATCAATCCATCCGTGGGACTTTTCTGCAGATGCTTTTTCTTACCACCTTGATCCTGCTCCATTGAAAACAAATGAAGGAATTGATCTATAAAATCGGGCGCAATTTTTCTACTATGGGTTAAAAATTTAACAATCGGCTTCCCATCCTGTAAAAATTGTCTTATATAGCCTTCTTCTGCAGCTAAGTATATGGCTTTTTTCAGATAATCCACCGCTTCTTTTTCACAACCAAGTGTGTCGTGTACAACCGCCTGCAAAATATAGATGGAAATTAAAGATGCAATTCTTTGCCGTTCTAGAGATTTCTCTTCTAATTTAGATAAAAGATGCTGTGCTTGTTCCACTTGACCTTGCATCATCAAAACACGGATATATGCCATATAGCATCGATCATGGTGTAAAATCTTGATATCATCTATGAAAATATTACAGTTTTTGATCCAATGAAGTGCTGCCTGCATATTGCCTTGCTTTGCCTCAAACTCAGCAATCTGTGCAGAAAACAAATCCATCTGGCTTTGAATGCCTGCTTTTTCTACGATAGAATATGCTTCCTTCAATGTTTCAAGCGCAACTTGTACATCACCTTTTGCATATTGGATCATGGCCATAGCCCATTCTCCATCTCCTATCAATGTAGCCATACCATAGGATCTGTTATTTTCTACCCCTTCTATCAGATATTGATAGGCTTTATCCAAATCATTATTCACATAGTACGCCATTCCCAAAGGAACATATATACATCTTGCAATGGGCAAAAGCCTCCCCCATTGATCTAAATATATTCTCCTTGACTCTTCACATACATAAATTGCTTCTTTTCTCTTCCCTAGTATGATGAGCTGAAGGGACATATTGGTTACAGCTGCTAACGTAAGAAAATCCATCTTATACTTTTGGCTTGATACATACACTTGACGAAAAATATTTACACCTTCAGAAATATTACCTGCCAATACTTGCGCTTGACCTAATGAAAACAGTGCATGTATGAAAAGTATTGGATCTTCTGCCTTTATGATCTGTATAGAGTCTTCTGCCAGTGTAACGGCTTTCAAATCTTTTCGCATCACAGCGATAAATGCTTGTATATAGAGCAGTACCCCTAATAATTTTTTATTCTGTTTTATAGACTCATCTCTTTGGAGTTCTTCTACAAAATGGATTGTTTCATCTAGATGTTCTCTAAGAATAAGGCAATGAATTTTTCCAATGGCTAGTTGAGCGTTCTCTCTTATGCGCTGATCCGAAAGTTTATTTAACCAGTCAAGTAAAGTAACCACTTCTCCTTTTGATAGCATGCGTATTACATTTCTTTCAATCAACTGTTCCGCAAGCTCCATATTGTGGGCTACAAATGCATGAGAAATTGCTTCTGCATCATATCCGTATTTTCCTAGCCAAATGGCTGCTTTTTCATGTACCTTATTCTGAACTTGAACATCCATCTCCAATAATAGTATATCCGCAAACAAGTGATGATACCGATACCATTCTCGTTTTTCATCCAAAGATACTAGAAAAAGGTTGGCTTTATCTAAATACTCAATAATTTTTTGACCATCCTCTCGATCTGTCACCGCATTACAAAGAGACGCATTAAACCTCTTTAAAATAGATGTTTTACAAAGAAATTGCCGCATTTCTTCATCTTGACGCTGTAATACTTCTTCTAATAAGTAGTCTAATACATACCGTTGGCTTCCACTAAATGCTTCCACAAATTGACGTAACCGATCTTGGTCACTCCCTTGCAAAGAAATACCTGCAAGCTGCAGTCCTGCAATCCAGCCTTCTGTTCTTTGTTCCAAGACTGCTGCAGCCTCTTCCTGAAGGGCAAGCTGCATCGTATACTGATAAAAATCAATCGTTTCTTGTAGATTAAATCGCAAATCATGTACTCTAATTTCTACCATTTGTCCTCTAACTCTCATTTTAGATAACATCAAAGGAGGGTCTTCTCTAGAAATGATCAATACTTTCATGCAGGAAGGAGCATATTCTAACAAATACTGTACCCCATCATATAAGTAAGGGTTGTGGATCATATGAAAGTCATCCATCACAATGATAAAAGGAGCAGTGATCTCTACCAGCTCATTCAACAAAGACGCGATCAGCATACTGACCGGTGGAAGTTGAGGTGCGCTCAGCAAACTCTTGACTCCTCGTCCTACTTGGTCCTGTATCTTTTGAAGTGCTGCTATAAGATAGGTAAAAAAACACATGGGATCATTATCCGTTGTATCCAATGAAATCCATACATGTGGATGATTCTGTTCACTTAACCATTCTGATACTACGGTTGTCTTTCCATACCCGGCTGGTGCAGACACAAGAAGCAATCGTCTATGTATATCCAGCCCTCGGTTTAATATAGTATGCAAGCGCATACGTTTTATTAAGTTCGCTCTTGGGGACGGAGCAAACAATTTGGTTACTAAAACAGAAGTATCCATCTTTACCTCCTATAGAAGTACTCTAGTACCTGCACCATGAGATACAACAAATAATTATAACCTCTATTCTTCATAATACTTGTTGATGTGGCAAAAAAAGACAGCCTCAAGAGAAAAAATGTGGATGCCTTTCGATCTCTATAGCGTAGTTGCTCGATTTACATATATATCGGAAAATTCTACTTGTGCTTTTTCTATTCTGCTGTATGCTCCATACGAAGAAGGTTCTCTGTTGGTATGTATTTCATCTGACAGCAAGGCAGGTAAAACAATGGTAAACTCGCTCCCTTCACCAGACACACTATATAAAGATATAGTCCCTCCGTGCATTTCCACTAGGGATTTGACCAAAGACAGTCCGATGCCGCTACCCTCGTGATTTCTTCTAAGGGATTTATCTACTTGAATAAACCGCTCAAACATATGTGCCTGTTTCTCTTTGGGGATGCCCACTCCTGTATCTTTCACTGTAATGAGTATATGATCTCCCTGATCTTCTATTTGAACGATAATTTGACCTCCCCATTCCGTAAATTTTACTGCATTAGAGAGTAGATTCAGTAAAATTCGTTCAATTTGATCGGGGTCAAAAGCCATGATTTTTTCTTCTATATCCGTATCAAATATAAATTCGATTCCTTTACTTTTGATATATTCTGCTACGGATAAACTGATTTCTTCTGCAATATGGACAATATTCAGGTTGTTTTTTTTGATAGTATAAAAGCCTGCATCCATTTTCGTCATATCGATAAGATTGTTCAACAATCGAATCAAGCGGTATCCATTTTGTCTCATCATCCCTAGATAACGATCCATCATTTGTTTCGTTTCTTGTACTGGAATGTCTCTTGTAATCAGTTCTGCCATTTGTATGGCGCTTAGTATTACACTGACTGGCGTTCTCAGTTCATGTGAAATATTAGAAAAAAACTCTGTTTTCACTTTATCGTAGGTGATAGCTTCTTTGAGAAGCTGTGTTTTTTCTTCTGCTTCCTTTTGTGCTTGTTCCCTTTGAACCCGGTCTGTGATATCCCTTGCAACGGTAAGTATAACGTTTTCGTTTTGCAAAGTAAACAAGACGCTATCCACTTCCATAGGGATCATTTGCCCGTTTTTTGTTCTAAACTCTGCTATAAATGTGATTTCTCCATTCAAAGTGACTCCCTGTATATATCGTAGTGCATCTTCTTCGGTTAAATTCGGTGTCAATATCCATTGGTTGACTTCTGTAAGGAGTTCTTCTCTGGTATAGCCTAATTTTTGACAGGCCGCATGATTCACCTCTAGAAATCCTACGGGAACTGGCAGAGGATTATAGCGATGGAGAAAAATTGGATCACTGATTTGGTGAAATAACTCCTTAAATTTATTTTCACTGTCTTTTAAAGCTAACTCCGAGCGTTTTCTCTGGGTAATATCTCTAGAACAAAAGATAAGGCCGGTTGGAATACCTTCTTTATCCTGTAAAATTGTCCCAGTCGTTTCCAGCCAAAGATAATGCCCTTGTTTGTGCTTAAAGCGGCACTCTATTTTCCTATCTGCCCGGTCCATAACAAAATTATGAAACTCTGACAATGCCCATTTCTCATCTTCCTCATGAAAAAATTCCAGTAATGAACGGCCGATAATTTCTTCCGAGGCATATCCTAGGTTTTTTTTATGAGAAGGGGTAACATATTGGAAAATCCCCATTAAATCTGTTTTAGAAATCATATCCAGTGAATTTTCAGTGATCTCCGATAAAAGTACTTCCCGTTGCTGTAGCTCGTCTTGCATCTTTTTTTGCTCGCTGATATCTCGCATTAGAGCCATGACATAGGGGATGGACCCTGTGGTTTTCAAGAGGGATGTAGTCATAGAAAGGGTTCTTTTTTGTCCGTCTTTTCTGATGATCTCCCATTCTTCATCTCGCAGATCTTCCCCTACCCGCATTCTTTCCATACGCCGTTGTGCCTCATCTTGTATATTTGGTTCTGCATAGATAGTTTGGTACCAACCTAGTTCATTAATCTCTTCCATTGTATAGCCAGTAATTCGAGTCATTTGCTCATTCCAAGCTACAAATGCAGTATAAGGATACTGCTCAATCTGATAGCATACACAAAGTCCTTCTGTAATGGTTTCAAACATTGTCTTGTATAAGCTGTTATGTATTTCATCTAATAATGAATTTTGGGGTATTGTCTCCATAGGCATATCCTTCCGTATAGGCTCATTATAATGTATATAAAATATTTTCTTTCTAGTCAATTATTATTGTAGTCTTATTATCCGACTTTTTCAAATGATTTTTAACGCATTTTTCGACAATTATATATGAAAGAAGCAAATGCATTTTATGAAAAAGGTTACTATAGAAGATGCAATAGAAGAAAATAACATGGTTGCTATAAGAACCAAATTTACGGCTACTGATAAAGGTAAATTTTTGTAAAATATCACAAAACTGTCTAGGGTCTTCTTATTTTCAAACCACAAGAACCGTCCCTGTGTTTTATAGTATAAAGCAGGTAGCTTATAAAGATACTATAGTTGGAGGTGTTATATATGTTTAATCACGATAAAAAATTACTGAGGGATGTAAAGGTTGAAAGACCTAATCCTCAATATGCTGCATTACTTCAAGAGCAGCTTGGAGGAGCTAATGGAGAATTGAAGGCTGCACTGCAATATCTATCTCAAAGCTTCCGTATCAAGGATCCCGCAATCCGAGATTTATTCCTAGATATTGCCGCTGAGGAACTAAGTCATATGGAAATGGTGGCTCAAACCATTAGTTTGCTTAATGGACATGATTTAAAGGTAGAAAATGTACCTTTAGGGGAGATACAAAATCAAGTGTTAACAGGACTAGCCTCTGATTTAGTTAATGCTTCAGGCTCTCCATTTACGGCTAACTATGTGAATGTCACTGGTGATTTAGTAGCAGATTTATTATCTAATATTGCAGCTGAACAAAGGGCAAAGGTAGTATATGAATATCTTTATCGTCAAATTGATGATAAGTATGTACGGGAGACTATTGATTTTCTATTAAACAGAGAAGAAGCTCATAATGCACTGTTTAGAGAGGCCTTTAATAAAATTTCGGATACGGGTTCTAATAGAGATTTTGGAGTAACCCCTGATTCAAAGCTTTATTTTGATCTATCTTCACCGGGCAGATATTTTGAATCTCCAAACCCTGCACCACCAAGTTTTAATGATCCTAACCAGACCACAGACCCCAATCAAATGAACTAAGCCTACTTTAATTAATGAAATAAGAACTACAGAACTTTCCTATCTTCCTTTTTTGGATATCAAGAATGTTCGCTAAAACTTGGTACAACTTCTCCTAGGAGAACACCAAACCTCTTGGAGCTAGAAAGTTATATGCTCTATATCCAAAGAGGCGAGTTATACATTAGATGATATTGCATGTGTCAACAAAAAAACTAGGTGAATCCATCATTTGATTCACCTAGTTTTTTTGTGTGCTATTTTTTCATCCCTGTGTAGATAAAAACAGCATCTCTTAAGAATTTTGCCATGCCTGGTTGTACTTTATCATAGTATACCGTAAATCTTTCATCATTCACATACATCTGCATCAATCCCGCATGGGCTTCTTTAGAATACGAGTCCCAATAAAAGCTTACCCATTGCCTATGCAGAGCCGCTGCTTTTTGAGCTAACTCACCTGCCGCATCTCCTGTTTTAAATACTGCATGCAGTGTCTCCAGTACTTCATCTGTAAGTCTTGTGATAGTATCGTGTTCTTCTTGTGTCATATTTTTCAGCTTCTTATTTAAGTTTCCAATAATTTCCTCATCATATTTTTCACGATCTTCAAATAAGGTGATGACCTGTCCAAGCAGCCCAATGTAATGGTGTTTCATAAGAATGATCTCGCGAATAAATATCTGCACCCTTACTTAATAAACACCAGTTTACAAGTTTTAAAGCAGCGTTCTCTAGTCCAAGAAAGGTATTTACTGCAGCGCATCAAAATTATGGTTATGCTCTATTTTTCTACTACAATACACATCGTCTTTGATTCTTGGTGATACGGGGTTCCTGCTACATCTGCATAGATTTCTATATTTTTAAAGCCCGCCTTCATGATTTCCTTCACAATAGATTCTTTGGTATAATAATGATCCCAAGTTCTAATCACATCGAGGTTGTTTTTTTGATCCACGAGAACATATTGATCAACCCGCGTATGATCTTCATAGATATAATGAGATTCTAAGCACAAATGCGTATTAGGCCTCCAAAACCCTGCTCCTTCATTTAAATACCAACTGCTGCTTTCTTCTTTTCCTTCATACTGCTTGGGTGTAAATACATCAAATATGAATTTTCCGCCTTCACGCAATCCGTCATAGACTTTTTTGAGCATAATTTGTCTTTGTGAAGAAGACAGTGCACCATAATCACAATAAATCATCATCATTAAATCAAAAGCATTCTGATACTTGATATCTAGATAACTTTCACAGATATATGTAATATCTTGCTTTTTTGCTTCAGCTTGTTCTTTTGCATATGCAATGGATCTTCTTGAAAAATCAATGCCTGTTATGGTATATCCTTTTTCATAGAATCGTTCTGCATATAGTCCAGGACCACAACCTAGATCTAGTGCATTTTTATATTCTGTAGGGGGTGCAATCTCTGAAATCCATAAAACGGACTGGTCTACAAAGGATATTGCTCTTGTACCTGCATCCCATTCTGGATGCAAATGCGCTTCTAACATGCCTTTTGAAATGTGATCATCATCCCAAAAAGCACAGGTGCTTTTAGCATATAGCGCTGGTTTTTTTGCATATTCAAATATCTTATTCATTTTTCATTCCTCCATTTGTTTGATTCCATTGTTCATGAAATACCATTTCTTCATAGGGTTTTCTGTAAATATCTTCTGGTTGTTCATCTGCATATCCAATAGGCATTAAGAATAAACACGCCATATCCTCTGGCAGATTTAGTATCGTACTCGTTTTGTGAATATCCATAAAACCGATCCAACATGCTGACAATCCATGGTTTACTGCGGATAAGAATATATGCTCTCCAGGAATCAAAGGAACTGCATTGCTCCAAAATGTACGAACCATCTTACGATCTGCATATTCGTTTAAATAGGTAATCCATTCCTCACCAAATCTCATATGGTTTACAATGAGTCCAAAATCATCCTCTGGAAGTAGTGTCTGATCCTCGTCTAATACTGCACAGCAAGCGATAACCACTGGAGCTGTAGCAATCCACTCTTGTCCACCTGCGGCTTGTGCTAATTCTTTTTTTCTGTTTTTATCTTTTATAATACCAAAGCAAAAGCTCTGTCCATTGCCTGGGGTAGGTGCATATCTTGCAGATTCCATAATTTCACGAAGCACGTCCTCAGGTATTGGTTTCGATAAAAAACTTCTTACAGATCTTCTTTTTGTAATCACTTCTCTAAATTCCATAGTAAGTCCTTCTTTCTTATGTATGAATGATAACCATATGATTTAAAATATAAAAAGAGCCATAGATTTACTCTATGGCTCTAACGTAAAGATAGAAACGCTGCCGGGAGAGTAAAATAAAATTACAACTGAAAAATAGGTATGAAAAATAGACTGTTACAAAACAGCTGATTTTTCCCTAATTCAATTATAGATTTTATTTGATCGTCTCCACGTTGCACTTATGTTACTGAACTCCATAACATCAAGTGTGCCGGATAGCATTCCACCTTTCTAAATCATATGGTTATGGACATATAGTATCAAATATATCGTGTTCTGTCAAGATTTTCGGGGTGGCTTACAGGACAAACCATCAAATCCATCGAACAAGAAAAAGAT
>CALKRZ010000202.1 GCA_937989765.1 uncultured Clostridia bacterium
TTTCACTGGCGACACAGCCTGTACCTCCACAGACCATGATGTTAGTACGCATTCTTGGCATATACAACCTCCTCTCTAAAATTCACAAACACTTACCATTATGCCCTTTCAAAATTTGTTTGCAGTATAAAGGCTTCTACAGGCTGTCCTCCTTTGATATGCTTTTCTATAATTTCATGCACCTTACTCTCTTTTACCTTTCCATAAATCACTGGCGTTTTTCCTCCCATATTGACTTGTACTGTAGGTTCAGAATGACAGTATCCGATACATCCTACTGGCACTACTTTCACATGGGTTAGGTTTTCTTTACTCAGTTCTTCTGTGAATGCATTGAGCGTTTCTCTCGCCCCTGATGCAATCCCACAGGTAGACATCCCTACTAAAATCTCAATTCGGTCCCCTGTATCCATACCCTGTTCTCTTAGGGATACAAGATCTATGGAATCCTGCCTGATTTTTCTTAACTCATCTAAAGATTTAATCATAGTTACCTCCTACTTCCGATAGGTATTTATTATATCTTTGATATCTTCTTCCTTGAGCCGACCGTATACCTTATCACCGATCGTTACCACCGGTGCCAGACCACAAGCTCCGATGCATCTGACATCTCTTAGGGTAAATAATCCGTCCTCTGTGATTTCATTGGATTCTATTCCCAGTTCTTCCTTAAACTTTTCTATAATTTTATCTGCACCTCTTACAAAACACGCCGTTCCGATACAAACACTGATCGTATGCTTTCCTCTAGGCTTCGTGGTAAAATACGAATAAAAACTAACAACACCAAATACTTCCGCCCCTGGAATACCCAGTTTTCTAGCCACAAAAAGCTGCACATCTCGGGGAAGATACCCAAAAATATGCTGTGCCTTATGCAAAATCTCGATTAATGCTCCCTTTGTGGTTTCCAGATTATCGATAAAAGAGGTCAATTCATCATACAATTCTTGCGGAAATTCTTCTCCTGTAGGTTCTGTTACACTGATTGACTGTGGTTTTAGCAAATTGCTCACCATCCTTCTTCATCTTCAGTACAAATTTACTGCTTTCTATACTATTTCCATTTCTATAGATGTTTATTACAAACTTTCTGCGTTCTATTTTTTATCCACAAAAAAAAGACCTTCATAAGAAAGCCTTTTTGGAGTTTATATAGTTTATTCTACCTTGCTTCCACATCCACTACAAAACTTCATCCCAGGTTCTAGCTTGGCACCACATTGATGACAAAAAAGTTTGGCACCTGTACTAGATGGTTGTGGCGTAACAACCTTATTTCCACAGTGGCTGCAAAATTTCATATCGGCCCCGATCTGCTGACCACAGCTTGTACAAGCCTGCCCCCCTATTGGTGCTGTTGGTGCTACAGGTGTACTCGTGTTCGTTTGAGATTGCCCCATTTGATTCATCATAGCAACTCCCATGGCCATCCCCATACCTGCTTGCATCGTATCTGCCATCCCACCTCTAGGGTTTTGCTCCATGGCATTGATTATACCAATTTGTTGATATCTAGATACATCCCCTACCATCTCATTGGCTGCATTCTTTTCGATCATCTTTTGAATCTGCTCTGGATAGGTAAAACTAGAGATGGTAAAGTCTCTAATCGTTAGTCCAATCCGAAGAAGTTCTGCATCCAGATCTATCTTGATCCCATTTGCAATATCATAGGCATTCGCTTGAAGATTAAACATATCTTTTCCTTCTCTACTAATCCATTTCATAAGCAGTTGATCTAATGAAGCCAGTACCCGGTCTTTTACATCATCTAGGGTAAACTCTTGCTTGATCCCTGCGATCTTATCTATGAGTACTATATAGTCATCCACTTTCACTGAGAATGCACCAAAACTTCTAATAGGAATTCCACCCGGCATTCTAGGAGAAGGGATATTAATTGCATTTTTGGTGCCCCATTTCACTAGAAATTCTTTGGTATTTACAAATAATACCTCTGCACGAAGTCCACTATTAAAACCAAACTTAAAACCTTTTAACGTGCTCAAAAAAGGGATGATCTGTGTTTCGATCTCATAGTTTCCTTCAGCCTCAAAAATCCCTTCGATCCTTCCATCTTGGAGAAATATAGCATCCTGCCCAGGTCTTATAATGAGTCTACTGTTTTTTTTGATTTCATTGTTTCTCCACTTCCAAAACAAAACATCATCTCGGGTTTCTTTCCATTCTATTACATTCAAAAACTGATTCGTAAATAGTCCCATTTATAAACCCCCTATTTTATATTTCAATTTTTTAACTATTTCAAAAAACTTCAGGCAACACAAAGAAAATATGTACCATAATATTCTACCATCTCTATTTGAACAGAAGAATCTCCTTGGAAATAGAAATATGCTGCTACCCCTAAAAGAATGATCAGCAGTACTACTAATAGTGTGACCTTTATCGGACTTAAAGGAGATCTTCCAGATACTTTTCCATTTTGGCCATTGATCATATATCTATATTTGTTTCCATTATAATCATACTGTGCTGTCCACATGGGAAGAAGCACGTGTTTACATGTTACATCACTATAGACTGTATCAATACGTATATCCTTTACTTCGTCATATCTTCTTCTGACTCGAGTCTGGACTTCTCCTACCAAGATCCGATACATTTTATCCTTAGCCATATCGAATCCTTCTACTACCCCTCTGCTATACCGTTCCGCTCCATGTCCAGATAAATATTGTGGCTTATACGGTTCTACCTGTTTTGTATCATATGGTTCGATCTTATTCATGAGTGCATCTTCATAGCTCTTCGAAGCATTCACCTGCACGTCATCAAAAAATAATTCAAATCTTCCATTGACATAGTGCCAACGGGTCCTTCGCTCTTGTACTTGTTTGCCATCTTTTTCTACCATCACATAATAATGTTCTCCACCTTGGGCTGTGTATGTATTATACGTTTGGGCATCATATGTCCAGTAAGGTACATAAATGGATATGAGTTTGTCACTTTGTTGCATCTGCTTTAAATTATTAGGTGAAAGCCATCTGCTTCGAATCCACTTATCAAATAATTCATTTGCCTTATGCTTATCAATCTTAAAAGGAATAATACCTTCTGGTTTAATGCCTGCTGACTGCTTACTTTCTAATACATGAGAAGACCCACAGTAGCTACAGTGCAGAGCCGTTTCATGCTTGTCCACCACAGTCTGGGCACCACATAAATCGCACTTCACCACAGCTACCTCTTGATTCCATTCCAGACTTTCTTCCTTTTTTACCATCTCATGAAAATCATATTCTTTGACAAGCGCCCGATCACTCTGTATGTCCATTTCATTTCCACAATACGGACATTTGAACTTTTGAGCGGCTATGTCATATTCCATATTCCCACCACAGCCTGAACATAGATATACCTGAGAATTTTCTTCCTGCTCGGTCGTTTTATCACTCATACTTATACCCCCTATCAAACATACTTTAGGAGAGATCCTCCTTTTCATTGTCTTGTCATATACATTCTAATATGCTTGAGTAGTTGATCCATCTCTTCATCGGTACCAATGCTGATCCTCAGATGATTGTCGATAAATGGTTTGTCAAAATATCGCACATAGATTTGATAAGTTTTGAGAAATTCAAATAAATCTTTTGCCAATAGGGTTGGATGGGTTACAAATACAAAATTCGTCTTTGAATCTGCCACAGTGAATCCTAATTTTCTTAATTCTGTCATGACATACGTTCTTGTTTGGATCACTTTACTTGTGATCCGCTTAAAGTACTCTACGTCTTGAATCGCTACTGTAGCCAATTCTTGTGCTATCATATCAATAGGATAAGAATTAAACGAATTTTTGACTGCTTCCAGATGGGCTATCAATTCTTTAGAACCTATTGCCACACCCAATCTTAATCCTGCTAATGCTCTTGACTTTGAATAGGTATGAATGACCAATAGGTTATGATATTGATGTATCAAATCCACTGCTGATTCTGCACCAAAATCAACATAAGCCTCATCTACGATCACAACCACATCTCTATTGGCTTTTAGGATATCTTCTATTTGTTCTACAGAAATAGCAATGGATGTGGGCGCATTGGGATTAGAAAAAATAATGCCTCCATTTTCCACTTTATATGCATTGATATCGATCTCAAATTGTTCATTCAGTGGCACTTTTCTGTGCTTTATATCATAAAGTTCTGCATATACATCATAGAAGGAATACGTAATATTCGGAAATAAAATTTCTTTGTCTCCATTAAAAAAAGCTAAAAAAGCCAGTGCTAACACTTCATCCGATCCATTTCCTACAAATACTTGCTCACACTCTACTCCGTAGTAGTTTGAAAGTGCTGCTGTTAATTCTGTCGCCTGTGGATCAGGATATAATCGAAGCCTACTCACATCGATATTTCTCAAACATGCTTCGACTTTTGGAGAAGGGGGATATGGGTTTTCATTGGTATTTAGTTTTATGAGATTTTGACTTTTGGGTTGTTCTCCAGGTACATAGGGGGTTACTTTTCTACTATGGCTTTTCCATCCTTCACTCATGGTTTCACCTCGTATGCCTGCCCTAACTTTTCAAATGCATCTAAAGATTTTATAATTTTTTCATATGCGGTACAATAAGAAATCCTTACATGTCCAGGGCAACCAAAAGCCGAACCTGGTACCAATAGTAAATTAAACTGCTTTGCATCTTGGCAAAACTTTTTGTCATCCTCAATCGGCGCACGGAAAAATAAATAGAATGCACCTTGTGGTTTAACACAGAAAAACCCGAGTTTTGTAATATGATTATAAAGCACATCTCTATTTTTTTGATATAAGCCCACATCCACTTTTGCATCCAAACATTTTGCAATCACTCTTTGAAATAAGGACGGTGCATTGACAAAGCCTAGTATTCTATTCGCCACATTCATTGCCGCAATGATTTCTTCAAAATCATCCATCGCTGGATGAACCACTAGATATCCGATTCTTTCTCCCGGTAAGGACAAGGATTTGCTGTAGGAATATCCGATGATTGCATTTCTGTAGTATTTCAAAATATAAGGGACTTCTACACCATCATAGATAATTTCTCTATAGGGTTCATCTGATATCAGGTAAATGCTATTTCCAAGTTCTTTCTCTTTTTGTGTTAATATATCGACTAACGCTTGGATCACTTTTTCTGAGTATATGATCCCACTTGGATTATTGGGCGAATTTATAATAATTGCTTTTGTTCTACTGTTAATTTTATCTTTTAATGCTTCGATATTGGGTTCAAAGGTATCAATATTTGCAGGAATAATAACCAAATTTCCATCAAAGTTATTTACGTAATTTTTGTATTCTGCAAAAAATGGAGCAAAAACAATCACTTCATCGCCCGGATTGAGTACTGTTTTTAATACCACATTCAGCCCACCAGCTGCACCACATGTCATTAAGATACTTTGATGGGTCAGGTTTGTATTTTGTTGTTGATTAATATGTTGGGCAATTTTGCGTCTGACATCTTCATAGCCTGAATTGTTCATATATCCATGTACCAGATTTGGGGCTTCTTCATTTAATATTTCATGAATTGCCTGTTTAATCTCTTCAGGTGGTTCTACATTAGGATTGCCTATACTAAAATCGAAGACATTCTCGGGGCCATACATATCCGACAGCTTCTTCCCTTCTTCAAACATGGCTCTTATGAAAGAGCTATTTGCCACTAATTCTTTCATCTTATTGGCTATCATACATACACCTCTTCATCTCATTTTTATGGATCTCAGAAAAAGTATGTGGTGGTAAGGCAAATATATAAATCTGGAAACAACTGCAACAAAGGAGCGCGTCCCATATTTCAACTAAACTTACCCTTTGCACAAGCGCGATTTTGCAGCTGCTTCTAGATTTATATATTTGCCTTACCACATACTTTTTCTGAGATCCATTTTTATATTCCATTCAAATGATGTTTAATATTCATATAGTATCATAAAATAAAAAAACGTCAATTGGCAGAAGCCAATTGACATTTTTTTATCCCTGGAATGATCGTAAAACTTTTATTTTTTTATGAGCACCATCGTACTGCGCGCTGTAATCGTTATGACATTACCCTCTATATTTTTAATAGGCATATTACCCGCTTGTTCGCCATTGACATACACTTCCCATCCTTCATAAGGAAGCACTATTTCTTGATCTTCTACATTGGCATTAAATACTACCACAATATGCTCTGCCAAATCTCCATTGGCATGATCCTTTAAAATATACCCGATCATATTTTCACTAGGCATCTCCAAAAATTCCAAATGGGTATTTATATCTTGTGTAGAAGTCATACGGAAGGCTGGATGATTTTTACGAAGATCAATGAGACCTTTATAGTACGCATAAATATATTTGTATTCAGATTTTCTACTCCAATCCATTTGATTAATCGCATCTGAAGAATTATAACTATTTTCTACACCGAATTTTGTTCTCGCCATTTCTACTCCTGCATGCAAAAATGGAATCCCTTGCGCAGTAAGTACAATGGCATTACTCAGCTTATAGATCTTTATTCTTTCTTCTTCAGAATCTTCAGGATTGGTCAGTTCTAGCTTATCCCACAAGGTATGGTTATCGTGACAGGATACATAGTTGACCGATTGATAAGGACCTGATGCCCAAGGCTTATCTGAGTAGCTCACTTTAGAACAATCTACTTGTGGATGAGCGATTGCTCCCACAATACCAAACTTCACATTTTCTTCCATGCCAACTTCCCCATTGGCAAATCCCTTGGCTTCTACATCACAATAGCTTCCCTTAATACCATCCCTTAGATCGTCGCTGAACACCGCGATTCGATTCAGCTTATGCGCATGTTTTTTTAATGCTTGCTCATCTTCTGAAAGAGGACAACCGCCTGCCGTCCATCCTTCCCCATAGAGGAGGATGCTAGGATCAATCTGATCTACAGCTTCTCGTATTTGATTCATCGTATCTATATCATGGATTCCCATCAAATCAAAACGAAATCCATCCATATGATACTCTTTGGCCCAATACACGATAGAATCTATAATCATTTTACGAACCATGGATCGTTCTGAGGCGGTTCCATTGCCACATCCTGAATCATTAGAAAAACTTCCATCTTTATTTTGTCTATAGTAATAATCAGGTACCAAGTGATTCAGATGAGAATCATAAGATTTTCCAGTATGATTATATACCACATCCATCACAACTCGTATGCCTTGTTCATGGAGTACCTTTACCATCTGTTTCAACTCTTTGATCCGCGCTGTTCCTGAAAAGGGATCTGTAGCATAAGAACCTTCTGGTACATTATAGTTTTGGGGATCATATCCCCAATTGTACTGTGCCTCATTGGTACGGGATTCATCTATACTTAAATAATCAAAAATAGGTAATAGATGCAAATGGGTAATACCCAAATCTACCATATGGTCAAGGCCCGTTACTTCCCCCTCAGGGCTTTTGGTGCCTGTCTCTGTAAGTCCTAAATACTTTCCTTTATGAGAGATGCCAGAGGTCTCACTGATCGATACATCTCGCACATGGAGCTCATAAATAATCGCATCCGTCATAGTATGAAACTCAGGCTTTTGATCTTGTTCCCATCCTTCTGGATTGGTTTCTGATAGATCTACCACCATACCCCGCATCCCATTTACGCCTACCGCTTTGGCATAAGGATCCATTACCTCTTGTACATTTTCATTCACTGCCACTTCATATGTATAAAATTTTCCCTTGAGATCTCCCTCTACTTCTATCACCCATGTACCCTTGATATCATTTTTCATGGGTATACGGCGATCTAATTCCCCGTCTACTCCCGATGTATATAATAGTACATTTACTTCCTCTGCCGTAGGAGCCCAAACTCTAAACACAGTCTTGTTTTTTGTATAACTGACTCCAAGATCTTCTTCTTCATAGTAATACAATCGATCAAATTCTTCACTTTCAAAATATTTTTTGGGCTGCAGCACTTGATTAGATAACAAACATATTCCTCCTCTTTATTGGGTATATAGTATGTAAATTATTATTTGTTTTAATGTTGTTCTTTACCGAACAACAACTCCTTCTTATTATACCTTAGGATTCCATATTTGCAATACAAAAAAACGGACTTTAAAGAATTCGGACACTGTATCGCTTGTGAGATTCAAAATAATGTATAAAAAAGTAAATATTTTTGCTCCTTGAGCCGATATCCATACTATACCTATGAAAGGAGGTATTGCTATGAACATGACAGCAATGGCTTCTGCTGTAACCCAAGCGAACCTATCCAATGGTGCCGCTCTCATGGTTGCAAATTTAGCTAAAAACACTTTCGAAGAAAATGGTATGCAGATGGTTCAGATGCTAGAGCAAAACCGCAAATCATTAGAACTATCTGCGCAGCCTCATATCGGTGGTCAGTTTGATGTAAGTATATGAGGTGCTTTAGGTTGGAAGAGAATTCTTCCAACCTTTTCTTATATCCTCAAATTCTCTTTTACTCTATATACAGTAACCTAACAGGTTTATAAATTTTGATTAGTCAGGGTGTTGATTCAGATTAATATGACAGTATCCATTTGGGTTTTTCACCAAATATTTTTGATGGTACTTTTCTGCCTCATAGAAGCATATAAGCTTTTCTATTTCTGTAACAATGGGCTGCTTATATTCTTTTTGTTCTTTCTCTTTGGACTGCAAAATAATGTTCAGATCCTCGTCAGCGGTATAATAAATTCCCGTTCGATATTGGGACCCAATGTCAGGACCCTGACGATTTAATACGGTAGGATCAATCACCTGCCAAAATTTATCCAACAAATTTTCTAGTTTCAATCTATCTTCATCATAATGAATATAACATGCTTCTGTATGACCCGTTTTTTTTGCACATACCTGCTCATACGTAGGATTTTGTACTGTGCCATTGGCATATCCTACTTTTGTTTCCAGTACCCCTGGAATACGAGCGATATAGGCTTCTACTCCCCAAAAACATCCTCCTGCTAAAATGATCTCTTTCATTGTTATACCTCCTAGTATACATTCACATGGGTTGTTGTATTCTACTTACATTTCGCTTATCTCCTATAATGAATACTTTTAATAAACTCTCCTCCATTATACTATAAAATTTTATTTTAGTTTCATTGAATTATGGAATAATATGACTTATACTATTCTTATATCAAAGAGAATAAACTCCGCCCTTTTACAGTTTATTAACCATCCGTCAGAGATCGGATAGATATACCCTATAAAAATGGCATGGGTGCATTTGTTACTATAGGATTTCACTTAAAACCCAAGAAAATACACACTCCACTTATTCATATAGATATCTTTGATCATACTTTCAGTCTTGGCAGGTATGATATCATAAAGCATTTTTCTATGGACAACCAATAAAAATATGCTGGGTAGTGATTTTGTTATAACGTAGCACATAGTATAGTAAAAAAATAAATTCAAAGGAGATGAAAACATGTTCAAGTCATTCCAAAAAAAGCCTTGTCATGAGGCAAGATGCATTCTTCAATACGTAGAGGATAGTATGCAAGGCAAAGCAGCTAATCATGTATCCGTGGATTATCCCATCCATGTAGAAGTATTAGAAAAATTTAATAAGTTATTTGCTAACGAGAAACAAATGTCGACTGCTTCTAAGGAGCTGCTAAGGATCGCTGCTTCCATCAGCAGCTTTGATGTAAATATGACCCATAGTGCGTATAAACTCATAGACTTTGCGAAGGATATGTCCACCTTAAGTGAGTCAAATCTAGCTGTTGTAGAAGAAACCACAGCCAGTATGAATCAAGTCAATGAAACGATCAATAATACTTCTGATACTCTAAAACAATTATCTGATTCCTCCAAGGTATTGGTTGCCCGCAATAATGAAAGCTTACATCAACTTCACGAAATCAATGGTCTCAAAGAAAATGTAATGAGTGATGCCACGATCATGAGCAAACAAATACAACAGTTAGTCGAGATGGCGAATCGGGTTAATAATATTGTGAATGATGTAGAAGCCATCGCAGAACAAACAAATCTACTAGCGCTTAATGCTTCTATCGAAGCCGCTCGGGCTGGAGAACATGGCCGAGGCTTTTCTGTGGTAGCACAAGAGATTAGAAAGCTTGCAGATGATACCAAAACAAGTCTAGAAGACATGAAATCCTTTGTTCATAACATCCATAGCGCTGCCCAAGATGGTAAGCAGAGTATGGATCGAACTATGAATTCTACATCCGAAATGAGTCAAAAGATCGATACCATAACCGATACTATTGATAAAAATGTAAATATGCTAGGTACCACCATAGACAATGTACAGTCCATTCATCATGCCATGGATGGAGTAAAAATAGCTGCCAATGAGATCAACCAAGCCATGGAGGTGTCCAGTCAGGATGCCGAAAAACTGAGCCATATGACGCATATCATCCATACAGATGCCATGCAAAGTTCAGAATATGCAAAGCAGATCTCTCAAATAGATGATACGCTATCTTCTATCGTAAAAGATATGATGGCTTCTTTAAAAGGGGGGATGAACGCGATCAATAATGAAGAATTGATTGCAAATATCACCCAAGCAAAAATTTCTCATGAAGTTTGGATAAAAACCCTGAAAAAAATAGTCGATGAGATGAAGACCTACCCTCTGCAGACCAATAGTAATAAATGTGCCTTCGGTCACTTTTATCATACGATTCCCCTGTCGCACCCCTCTATCTCTGGAGATTGGAAAGCGATAGATGGTATTCATGCTGAGTTTCACACCTATGGAGATAAAGTGCTTAAGGCAGTCAAGGAAAAAAACGCTGTGAAGGCACGTGAAAACTATATGGTAGCTGAAAAACTCTCCAAAGAGATTTTCATGTATTTAGATCGTGTGACTGCCGAGATCCAACAGCAAACCCAAAAAGGGGTTCAATTGTTAAGGAATTATGCATGATCTGTAGACCTATACAACAACCCCCTGTGGATAAATTTTCATCTCCAGGGGGTTGTTGTATAGACGGATATGTACATCAATATATGTAAATGATAGTAATAACCCCTTACTTACACTATGACTTAGAGGTGATTTTATGGAAATACAAGGTTTTTATTTAATGCCCCATCCCCCCATCGTGATCCCCGAAGTGGGGCGAGGACAAGAATTCAAAGTAAATACTACCCTACAGAGTTTGCATCAATTAGGCAAAGACATTGCGGACAAAGCCCCTGATACCATCATTCTCATCACGCCCCATGGGACTATGTTTGAAGATGCCGTAGCCTTAGCCTATGAAGAAAGAATGACTGGCAATCTTGGAAGTTTTGGGGCCTCAGAAATTTCAATGGATCTTCCTATAAACAAACTTTTAACGAATAAGATCTTTGAACTCGCTGTAGAAGAGGATCTTCCCATAATTATGGCAACTCATGATCTACTTGCTCAGTATAATGCCTCTCTCCATCTAGATCACGGCGCATTGGTTCCGCTATATTTTGTGAACAAATACTATACAACTTACAATCTCGTCCATATTACCTATGCGCCTGTAGATGATATGGAACTTTACAAACTCGGCATACTGATCCAAAAAGCAGTCACCCACTTGGATCAAAATGCTATTTGTATAGCTAGTGGTGACTTATCTCATACCTTAAAAGAGGAAGGACCTTATGAATACAGCCCCTATGGAGAAAGATTTGATAAAGAATTTCTACAGCATCTTGCAGAAGGAGATGCTCTGGGCCTATTGACTATGGATGAGGAACTAATCTGTCAAGCAGGTGAATGTGGAAGACGATCTATCCTACTCCTATTAGGCCTATTTGAAGGCAAACATTTTTCAGGTGAGCTCCTTAGTTATGAGGGTACTTTGGGTGTAGGCTATGGGGTGATGCGATTTCATATGGGATCTGCAGCCGACTCTGTACTTGCAAAGCTAGAAGATAAAAAAAACGAGGTGTATATGAAAAAATCTGATCAAAAAGATCCTTACGTGAAATTGGCTAGAGAGAGTCTTACTACTTATTTGACTACGGGTCAGGAAGTAACTACTTTACCAGATTATATTCCAGAGGAGATGAAAAATTTACGAAGAGGGGTCTTTGTATCCTTAAAAAAGCGTGGAGAACTGCGGGGCTGTATCGGAACTATACTTCCAACCACTGGTTGTGTAGCCCATGAAATTATACGAAATGCTATCGAAGCAGGTATCTATGATCCGAGATTTTATGAAGTAAAAAAAGAAGAACTCTTAGATATCGATTTTTCTGTAGATGTGTTAACAGAACCTGTACCTGCTCTTAGAGAAGAATTAGACCCCAAAGAATATGGGATCATCGTACGAAGCAGTGAAAAAACAGGACTGCTGCTTCCAGACCTAGAAGGCATCGATACCGTCGAGCAACAGGTAACCATTGCCTTACAAAAAGCAGGAATTGATTCACAAGAGAACTATAGCATCGAAAAATTCATTGTGATTAGGCATAAAGAAGAGTAGAAAGTACAGAAATGGAAAGAAAAACCTTGCAATAGACCATTCTATTGTAAGGTTTTTCTTTATGTGTCTTATTTTCTAGGGTTATCTCATGCGAAAGCCACTATGCTTTTTTCTCTTTGATAGCATAGACCCTATCCCTACTAATAAGGATCCTCCTCCTAACGTGCCGAGCCAATAAGGAACAGCCTGTACAGAAAATATTATATCTCGTAGGGTTCTTTTTTCAATCCCGTGCTTTGTAATGAGATCAATTTGAGCCACGGTATGTTGATCTAAGGTATAGGTTACTTGTCCGACCTGCTGACCCTCTTCAATAGGCGCTATCAGTTGAGGTTCATTCCATGCAATCGACTTCTGAATCCTTGAGATATCCTTTTTGTGTAAAAGATCTGTAAACTCTTCTGCAGCAATAATTTCTACTTCAGCAGGGCCTTTGGGTGCATGTTTTTCTACAGTACGAGTATCTATCATTTCCCCTTTATCAACTACTTGGTGAAATAAAAAATTTTCAAATCCATCGTCAAACACTATTTTCATATCACTCCATCTAGCATCTTTAGGGCTGTTTAATACCACCGCTACCAAATTCATTCCGTCCTTTGAGGCTGAGGCAACAAGACATTCCCCTGCTGCTCCTGTATATCCTGTTTTGCCACCCGTAGCATAAGGATAAAAAGTGTTCGCATTTTTGGAATCAAGAAGCAGATTTCGATTACGGATTGATAGTACTCTTTGTTTTTCATTGCCCTCTTTTCCTATGGTGTAAGTAGACTTTTTGACGATTTCTTTTAGGAAAGGATTTTTGAGTGCTTCTCTTGTAATGAGTGCTAAGTCATACGCTGTGGTATAATGACGTTCATCATGATATCCATGGGGATTCACAAAGTTTGTGTTCTCTGCTCCAGCTTTTTTCGCTCGAGCATTCATTAACTCTGCAAACTGATTCATTGCCGTTTGAAAATCTATATTTTGATCACTGCTAGTTTTTTTTCCGATATAGGATGCAATAACAAAGGCAGAATCATTGCCAGAAGGTAGCATGAGGGCTGCTATCAAATCTCCTAATGTGTTCTCCTCCCCAGGCCTATGCCCTGCCTTACTCGCATCTAGGGGTACCTCTAAAACTTCTCTTCCAATCTGAATCAGCTCTTCAGGCGTTCCATTCTCCAGTGCCACTAATGCAGTTAATACCTTTGTGGTACTCGCTGGGTACATTTTTTGATATCCATTCTTTTCGTATAGTACTTTTCCAGTGCTTTCTTCCAATAAGATCACTGCTTCTGATTCTAAAGACAGCATCGATTGCTCTGCAAATATCGGAACTGTATGCAAAATCATAATGATCATAGATAAGATCAGACATAGCTTTTGTTTCATTAAAATAAACTCCCTTCCATCACCATTTTGATAAAAACACTTCGTAGTCTCAAAAAACATATGCTCTACTTTCTGCTAGTTTATTAACCATCCGTCGGAACTTGAACTCCCACGAATACTTACGGCTACACCCCACTTATAGAAAGGGGGACATATGTTGCATGGTTATATTGTAGCATAAAAAATAATAAACTGCATTATTGTACAAAAACTCTAGAGAGTTCAACTCCTATTATGCTTTTAACTTTTTTATACATATGAAAATAATCAAAAATGAAACAGCAACAATCACACTATGAAAACCATATCGTGCCCATGAATTATTCACCTCATATTTTGATGATTGTTGTTGGTTCATAGTCCCTAACATACAATCATCCTGCTGCTCTTTTTCTATATCCTTCCAAAATAATGAAATATCATAGGAAGGCTTTGAAGCCTCAGAATTGCCAAAATACAATGTATAAGGAGTCCTGCCCGCTTCTTCTTTAAAGACCATTTTATCTACTTGATACGTTGCCTTAATTCTTCTAATATCCAGTGGAAGATCATCTTTATTACTTATTTTAATGATAATCTCCTTTTCATAGATCGGTGTAGGAAAAGTAATCTTCGTATCTTCTTTCGGTGCTGATGGTAATGAGAGCCGATACAGGCTTCCAGTTTTTTTAAGAATCGATTTTGCTTGATCATTATTTACATACAGTGCATAAGACCTTTTGAAATCTCCTACCATATCTACTTGGATGCTATTGATTTTCAAGTGATTCTTATTGTCTATAGTGATCACAGTATCTGCATCCGTATTTTTAACGACATAGGGAAGATCGTCTGACCTTTGAAATGCTGAAGAATCTTGATTATGAATAATATAATACGGCACCATCTGATGATGCGCATCTACAATCCGCAGATCAGAAAGATCTTTTTTTGCATTTGCATATACTTCTTCATCCAGAAAAATACGCTTATATGGATGATTACCTACAATTGTTATAGTTTTAGAAGCACTCCACTGCCTAAGAACAGATTCTTGAGCCCACACCATACCACTTCCCATCAGAAGCAATATACATAGAATGATACTACCTATTCTCTTCAAGAGATGACCTCTTTTCTATAGAATTTTTCAGTCTTTGGTATAAATAAGAAATCCCCAAAAGAGTGAGTCCAAAGATAAAATAAGCTGCCATTTTCCCAAAGATCGATAAAAATGATAGATCATACACAAATAATTTTGCTACCGCCAAAAGCGTAATTCCAAGTCCAAATTGTCGTACCGAAGTATAATATCGTTTGAAACCGTAAGAGATACATCCCGCACCCAAACCAATATACAAAAGACTAAAGGAAAAATGTATGAATTCTAAGTTAAATTGTCCAAATAAGAATAAAGTACCATTTCCCAATAAAAAGATACTTAAGAAAATAGGATATAATTCAAAACTCATTGCACTTTTTCGCATCCATGAAATCAATAACTCTCGAAGGTTCAAAAATACGACGATATTAAATGCAATCAATAAGATAAATGCAGTGATCGACTGCTCTTGGTTATAATCTCTACCTAATACCCGTACCCCAATATTCATAAAAATACAGATTACATCCACGAGTATGTATAGACCTATATTGCCATAGCGCACTACTTGATCATACACCAAAGGAATCTTAGAATAACTATACGCAATCAGTAAGGTGAGTAGAGAAAAAAACATGAATCCATAAAAAGTTTTATATCGTTGAAGAGAGCTATATTTGTCAAATAACCTCATTCCATTATATATAGTATACACATAAAAATTACATAGTACAAAATATTTATATCCCATAATGAAGTTTTTCTTTGCGTTAAGGATCGTTGTATCTTTGTGAAACAAAGCATTTACATATACATATAGCACGATGATCATTCCTACTATGATAGAAAAGTATTTAAAATGAAAATGGTTATTCTCTTGCGCCAAAGAAAATACAGATATATCTGTTGTATAAAATAAGAACATACATAAAGCAAAAACAATCCAACCTGTTCTTTCCATTAATTTTAACCGATGCTTATATCCATAAATAATAAATAAAACACCTTGAATAAGCCATCCTAGAGAGGTCCATCGAATGCCAAACTGAAGTGGAATCACCATGACACTAAAAGTAAGCCCTGTGATGAAAAACAATAGCTTCACTGCTGTTTCTCCCGGAAGCTTTATAGAAATAAAACACCCTAAAAGTACATATACTAAACAAAATCCTACTGCAACCAACGCTCGTGCATCTTCTACGCCTGCTTTTTCAACAAGACCAAAAATCACTGTTGCACTAATCACTGTATTAAACCCTAATAAAATAATCTCTGGGTATTCAAGATGAATCTTATACCGTAAGGGGTAGGCAAGCGTAATGGCTACATACACAGCAAAAGCCACGATGGCATATATGATTCCTACTGCTATAACCTGAGCATGAAATACGAGGTAAATGCAGGAAGGTACATGCAAGACAAAACTAATCACACTTACTATATTCCATTTCTTATAAAAAGAAACTGCTAAGATCAATACATTCAAAATGAGCAAATATCCGATTGCTACATATATACTTTGCTCAGAAAGACCATAATAAAAAACAAAGGAAAAAAACGGCAAATACCCACCCACTAAGGCGAGAGCACATATGGTTTTAGAATGATACCGCAGAGATAAGAGCACCCCTAAGGCTGTAATAACGATAGATAAACCAATACCCGCATTCATAGAAATAATCTGCAGTAGAAAAAAACTAAAAAATGTAGAACAGTATAGTATTCCGATCCCTCCTCCGATCAGTCCTTTAGAAAATACATCTTTGTTTTTTCTATATAACCATTCTCCACCGCCTAAAAACAATCCACCCAAGAGGAAAAAGAATATTCCTTTCATATACGCATTAAAAAAATGAGCATAGGTATATTGTGAAGCCGCTCCAATACCTAACATAATAAGAATGATCCCGATTTTATTGACCCAGCTTAAACCAATCTTCATCTCTAGATCATTTTGTTTCATTCTTTTATACACTACGTCTTCTCTAATAGGTGCTGCTTTCATTGCATCGATTCGGTCATCTGTAAGCCTTCTCATGTCTTCTTTCATGGCTTCGACTGGTTTTCTACTTTCTGCAATGGCTGATTCTACACGGCTATTCAAACGAGAGATTTCTTCCACAAATATTTCTCTTTCTATGCCTAAATGCGTAGAAGCTTTTTCCTTACATTGCTTGAGCTTTTGTATAAGATCCTTCTGCAAAGCAGTCAAATCATTTCCCCACTCTGAAAACTGATTGTCAAAATAGGTTTCCATTTTTTTCTTGGAAAGTTTTAATATGGTAAGCCTTTCGTCTAAAATCTGCTCTTTTAAAGAAACTCTCAGTTCATTATTCTGCTCATATAAGATATTTCTTTCTTTCTGCAGTCTACTGATATTCTCTTTCAATCGTTCCAGTTCATTTTTCATGTTTTCATTTTCTCGAGTCAAATCACTAGATTCATAAATCTTAATCATTTGTTCATATTCTTTTAGTACTTGCTTTTG
>CALKRZ010000203.1 GCA_937989765.1 uncultured Clostridia bacterium
ACATCCCACCATTATACACACCGTACCCATGGCTGCCAAAAAGCATCCTATTTTTCCTACCTTCATTACTATTCCCTCTTTCTACGATATCATATATAAACCATCAATGATAAGCGTGCATATATAAAGAAACACTTTAGCATCTTAAAGTATTCAATATATATAGAAATACGTCTACTTATAAGTACGGACTTTTAACAAAACAGTATGTTTTACACAAAAAAAGAGAGAATCTTTTCTCTCCTATAAACCATTATATGTGTTTGACTATATCTTTTACAGCCTGTACCACTTGTAGGATATCTTCACGGGTAATCCAGTAATGCGTGGCAAAACGCATTAGCCCATTTTCTCCTCCATTGATTTTAATGCCCCGATCTAACAGTTGCTGTACCAGTTTTTCACTGCTATATCCAGTGTCTTTCATATCAAAATATACAAGATTGATATGGATATCCTCAAGATTTACGTGAATACCTGGGATTTTTGATAGTTGTTCTCCTAGAAATTTTGCATGGATATGGTCTTCCTGCAGTCTTTGGGTCATCTCTTGAAGTGCTATCATTCCTGCCGCCCCTAAGATCCCTGCTTGGCGCAAGCCTCCTCCCATAAGCTTTCTGCCTTTTTTGGCTATATCTATAAATGCTTTACTTCCAGCTAGTATAGATCCTACAGGGGCACAGAGCCCTTTAGATAGACAGAACATCACACTATGACTGTACTTCGTTATTTCTTTTACATCTTTTTGAAGATATACCGCTGCATTAAACACCCGTGCTCCATCCAAATGTAGGGGGATATCATGCTTTTGTGCTACTTCATACACTGCTTTCATATCCTCTAGAGGGATGACTCTTCCATTGGAATGTGCATTTTCTAGACAAATAAGACCAGTGGTAGGGTAATGAATATCCTCTTCCCGTATTTTCGCCTCTACTTCTTTAGGATCTAGGACTCCTCTACTACTGCCGAGTGTCCGCAGCTGCACACCAGCGATCACCCCTGCTGCCCCAACTTCATGTTGTACGATATGACAATCATCTCCAAGGATCACTTCATCTCCCCGTTTGCAGTGGGTCAAAAGCGCCAGTTGATTGCCAAAGGTACCACTAGGTACAAATAAAGCCGCTTCTTTGCCTACTATATGCGCTGCATATGCCTCTAGCTCATTAATAGTAGGATCATCCCCATATACATCATCCCCTACTGCTGCTTGCGCCATAGCTTCTCTCATCGCCTGTGTAGGCATAGTGACTGTATCACTTCTCAGGTCTATGATTTTCATAGCTCTCTTCCTTTCTAATATAACTCTTTTATATTTGCATAACATAAGCGTAAAATTAAGCCATAATATAGAAGATAATCTAAGCAAAGAAGATATTTCAATTTGAATAGAGTTCGTGGAGCTTCCTTCCGTATGCTAGAACGAAGCGAATTTCGGCAGCCGTTGTGGGCGATATGGTGATATCTGTCAACTTACACGCAATAAAGATAATGCGTGTTCACTCAGGGCATCCATAGCCCCAGCGACTAGAACGCTATGAAAATGAAATATCTTCTTGAGCGAAAACTTGCAAGTAATGGGTTACGTTTACAGTTATGATTTGCATAATAAAAAACACACCCTTCAGTGTGTTTTTTATTATGCAAGAATATTTAATAGGATTGTGATTGCGATAAAACTAAAAGCACCAATCTTTGTGTACTTTTCAAAAGTACCTTCCAAAGATCTTGCTTTGTTTTTACCCCAGTATGTTTCTGCTGCTCCGCCGATAGAACCAGTAAGTCCTGCAGATTTGCCGGATTGTAATAAAACAACACAAATCAAACCTATACAGATTACTGCATATATGGCTAATAAAATAATTTTTACAACTGCCATCATTGCACCTCCTATATGTTCAACACTGACATTTTACCACACATCTATGGATGCATCAAGTATAAAATAGGCAAACTCTACCTATCTTTCAAATATGCTTGGGTTCTACCTGTATTCTATGTGTTTTGGGGTAAAAAAAACCTAGCCTCTCAGCTAGGTCTAGATTCGTCCCATTATGATGCAAAGTAAAGCCTTATTTCAAGTTAAACCAAGCATTAAGTCCTGGATATTCTGCCGCTTCAGCCAATTCTTCTTCGATTCTTAATAATTGGTTGTATTTTGCTACACGGTCTGTACGTGCTGGTGCGCCTGTTTTGATTTGTCCTGCATTAACAGCTACTGCGATATCAGCGATGGTTACATCTTCTGTTTCGCCAGATCTATGAGAAATAACGGCTGTGTATCCTGCTCTGTTTGCCATTTGGATTGCATTGAAAGTTTCTGTCAATGTACCGATTTGATTTACTTTTACAAGGATAGAGTTTGCAGTGTTTGATTTGATTCCTTTTTTAAGTCTTTCGGTGTTAGTTACAAATAGATCGTCTCCAACTAATTGGATTTTGCTTCCTAAACGATCTGTAAGCATTTTCCAACCTTCCCAATCGTCTTCAGAAAGACCATCTTCAATAGAGATGATAGGGAATTTTTCTACGAGGTTTTCATAGTAAGCTACCATTTCTTCTGCTGTTCTTACTACTGCTTCCCCTTTCATTTTGCTTTCGCCTGGGAAGTGATATTTTCCATCTTTTTCGTCATATAATTCTGTAGCTGCTACGTCCATAGCAATACGGATGTCGTCTCCTGCTTTGTATCCTGCTCTTGCGACTGCATCTAAGATGACTTGGATCGCTTCTTCTGCTGTAGCAAGATCTGGTGCAAATCCACCTTCATCTCCTACTGCTGTAGAAAGTCCACGGTCATGTAATACTGCTTTGAGGTTATGATATACTTCTGCACACATTCTTAACGCTTCTTTGAAAGAAGGTGCACCTACAGGCATGATCATAAATTCTTGTGCATCTACTGTGTTGTCTGCATGTTTTCCACCATTTAAGATGTTCATCATAGGCACTGGCAGTTGTTTTGCATTGAATCCGCCTAAGTATTGATATAGAGGCATGTCTAATGCTTGTGCTGCTGCTTGTGCTGTAGCCATAGATACGCCTAAGATTGCATTCGCACCTAATTTTGCTTTGTTTGGAGTACCGTCTAATTCGATCATCATCATATCTACTGCTACTTGGTCAAGCGCATTCATACCGATGATTTCTTCTGCAATGATATTATTTACATTATCTACTGCTTTTTCTACTCCACGGCCTAAATATCTAGTCCCGCCATCTCTAAGTTCAACTGCTTCGAAAGCACCTGTAGAAGCGCCAGATGGAACGATAGAACGGCCCATAAAGCCTCCTTCTACGATTACTTCTACCTCAACTGTTGGATTTCCTCTTGAGTCCATTACCTCTCTTGCAAATACATCTTGAATTTCTAAATAACCTTTCATAATCTTTCTCCCTTCGTATTTTAAAATTTTATCCTGCACAAAA
>CALKRZ010000204.1 GCA_937989765.1 uncultured Clostridia bacterium
CTTCATCCATAGGAAGGAAGGTAAGTAAGGCTAGACATTTTTCTACATCTCGATCATCGGTATTTCTCCAGTATTGATAAAAATCATAGGGTGAGGTTTTTTCTGGATCAAGCCATATAGCGCCTGACTCGGTTTTTCCCATTTTTTTGCCTTCGCTGGTCGTTAGGAGCGTAAATGTCATGCCAAATACAGAACTAGCTTCGGCACGACGTGTTAGTTCCACACCCCCAAGGATATTAGACCACTGATCATTACCACCTAGTTGCAGCTTGCAATTGTATTTTCTATAAAGCTCTAGAAAATCATAAGACTGCATAATCATATAGTTAAACTCCAAAAACGATAACCCTTTTTCCATACGGCTTTTGAAGCATTCGGCAGTGAGCATACGGTTTACCGAAAAGTGAACGCCTACTTCTCGGAGTACTTCAATGTAGTTCAGATTTCGAAGCCAGTCTCCATTGTTTACCATAATGGCTTTGTCATCATCAAAATCAATAAATTTGGATAACTGTTTTTTGAAACAGTCTGCATTGTGCTGAATTTGTTCTAGTGTCATCATTTTTCGCATATCTGTTTTGCCTGTAGGATCTCCTACCATCGCAGTGCCTCCACCGATCAAGGCGATCGGGCGATGACCCGCTCGCTGCATATGAGCCATAGCCATCACGGGCAGAAAGTGTCCTACTGTCAAACTATCTGCTGTAGGGTCAAATCCAGTATAAAAAGTAACGGATTCATTCTCCAAAAGTTCTCGCATCTCATTTTCATGAGTCATTTGTTCAATAAAGCCTCGTTCTTTTAATACATCAAATACACCTGCCATATTTATTCCTCCTATTTTTACGGATCTTTGTAGAGTGCTTGGTAAAGTAAATAGTTCTGAAGAGATCCATTTTTATAAATAAAAAAAAGCCATCTCATCCTTATAAGGACGAGAAGACTCGCGGTACCACCTTAATTTGCATAAAAATATATGCCTCTGCCCACGATAACGGGTGGAAAAGCCGTTAGAATTTTTAGTTCTAAAGCTCAAGAGTGTATTTCGTAAATCATGTACTGCAAGCTTTTCACCAACCAGCTGCTCTCTTTATTTGTAACCATGATTACTATTAAGAATATACAAAAAAACTATATTTCCTATATTCAAAACTCTATCATTGCCTAAGTATTGATTTGTATTATGGTAGCATACTTTTTTTATAAGGGCAAGGGGTTTTAGATATTTTCTGCACTATAAAAAAAATATACACCATCTATAGATTTATTCATATAGTATAATATAGATAATGAAAATCAATATCAAGGAGGGAATGTGATGTGTGGTATAGCAGGATGGATCGATCAGGAGCAAAATATCAAGAATAAAAGAGAGATTATAGAAAAAATGGTCAAGACCCTAGAAAAAAGAGGACCCGATGCAGCAGGGATTTATGCGGGAGAACATGTCTTATTAGGGCATAGAAGGCTCATTGTGGTAGATCCTGATGGAGGAGCACAGCCCATGACTAAAAAGATAGGGGAACATGAATTCACTTTGATCTATAATGGTGAGTTGTATAATACAGAAGACCTGAGAAAAATTTTGATACAAAAAGGATATGCCTTTGACTCTCATTCAGACACCGAGGTACTGTTAACTGCGTATATGCACTGGGGACCGAGCTGCGTAGAGTATCTTAATGGCATTTATGCATTTGGCGTATGGGATGACAAAAATAGAAGTTTGTTCTTGGCAAGAGATCGTCTAGGGGTAAAACCTTTATTTTATGTCTATAAAGATAAGACACTACTTTTTGCATCGGAGCCAAAAGCACTTTTGGCACATCCTATGGTGGAACCTATTATAGATGAAATAGGATTGATGGAATTATTTGGTCTAGGCCCTGCAAGCTCTCCAGGCAGTGGTGTATTCAAAGACATCCATGAGGTAAAGCCGGGTCATTGTATTTTATATACTCCTCAAAAAATGGATATGTGGGAATATTGGAAGCTTACAAGTATTCCGCATCCAGAAAATCTAGAGACTACTATAGAATATGTAAGAAGCTTATTTATCGATGCAGTGCAGAGACAATTGGTTGCCGATGTACCCGTATGTACATTTTTATCGGGTGGACTTGATTCTAGTGCCATTTCTGCTGTGGCAGCCGAAGCCTTTCGTAAAGAAGGAAAAGAGAAACTTCATACGTATTCTATTGACTATATAGATAATGATATTCATTTTAAAGCTACGGAATATCAACCTGATTCAGATCATTACTGGATCCAGCGAATGAGTAAATTTATTGACTCAGAGCACCATCATATTATGATCGATACACCTCAATTAGTAGAAGCATTAAAGGACGCAGTAGTGGCGAATGATTTACCAGGAATGGCGGATGTAGATTCTTCTTTATATCTCTTTTGCAAAGAAGTGCGTAAAGGAGCGACAGTAGCTTTATCGGGAGAGTGTGCGGATGAAATATTTGGAGGATATCCATGGTTTTATAGGCCAGAAGACATAAATAGCAATACCTTTCCATGGTCAAAGGCAGTAAAAGAAAGGGCAGGAATCCTAGGAGATACTTTTAGTCATCTTCCGTTGGAGGAATATGTAGCAGAGCAGTATAGTCATACTTTGCAAGAAGTACCAAAGCTTTCTTCAGAATCTTCACAAACCCATCGGATTCGTGAGATTTCTTATTTGAATTTGAAATGGTTTATGAGTACCTTGCTACAACGCAAAGACCGAATGAGTATGTCAAACAGTCTAGAAGTCAGGGTACCCTTTGCAGATCATCGTATTGTAGAGTATGCTTGGAATATCCCTTGGGACATGAAATACTGTGATGAAAGAGAAAAGGGTCTTTTGAGACGGGCACTGAGGGGTATGCTTCCAGAGGATGTGTTAAATCGAAAAAAAAGCCCATATCCTAAGACGCATCATCCAGCCTATCTGAAAGCAGTACAAATATGGATGGAGGAGATTTTACAAGATCCCCATGCTCCTATCTTGCAGATCATCAATGTATCTAAAGTAAAGGAGATTGTTAGAACTGGAGGAACTGCTTTTGGCAAGCCTTGGTTTGGTCAACTTATGACAGGTCCTCAGCTGATTGCCTATTTGGCTCAGATGGATACGTGGATGCGCCAGTACAATGTAAGAATTCAATAAAACATCTATACTTGAGTTTTTATAAAAGATGCCTTCAGAACCTATTCTGAGGGCATCTTTTATATTATTTCCCATTCATTTCAACAATTTTAAGGATCACTTCCACTGCTTTTTCCATCGCAAAGGTAGGAATATACTCATATTTTCCATGGAAGTTATGGCCTCCTGTAAAGATATTGGGGCAGGGCAATCCCATAAAGGAAAGTCTAGCTCCATCGGTTCCACCACGGATGGGTTTTATAAGAGGTTCTACGTCTACTGATTTCATGGCATTGTAGGCTAAATCTACAATATGCTTTACGGGTTGGATTTTTTCTATCATATTAAAATACTGATCTTTTAAGAGTAACTCGACCGTGTTATCTCCATATTTTTCGTTGATTTTTTCAACAGTAGCACAGACAAATTCCTTTCTTTTTTGAAAGTGAGCTATATCAAAATCTCGTATAATAAAAGTCATTTTGACTTGCTCTACATTTCCAGTAAAATCGTTTAAATGATAAAATCCTTCATATCCCTCCGTATGTCCAGGAGTTTCTTTAGATGGAAACATCATAGATAATTCTGTGCCAATTAAAACTGCATTGATCATCTTATTTTTGGCAGTGCCTGGGTGAACATTTTTACCATGTATGGTTATTTTAGCTTGGGCTGCATTGAAATTTTCATATTCAAGTTCACCAATTTCCCCACCATCTACTGTGTACGCAAAATCAGCACCAAATTTTTTGGTATCAAAACGGTCAGCACCCTGACCAATTTCTTCATCGGGGGTAAAGCCGATACGAATGTTACCATGTTTTATTTCCGGATGAGCCAACAGATACTCAATAGCTGTCATAATCTCTGCAATTCCAGCTTTATTATCTGCACCCAAAAGAGTAGTACCGTCGGTGGTAATGAGATTTTTTCCTATGTATTTTTTAAGTTCAGGGAAATCTCTAGGCGATAAGAGTACTTGATTGGATTCATTCAGTATAAGATCTTCGCCATCATAGTTTTCTATTATGCTAGGTTTTACATTCTGACCTGATAAATCAGGGCTCGTATCCATATGCGCAATGAAGCCGATGGTAGGCACATTCTTATCTGTATTACTAGGAAGTGTTGCCATTAGGTATCCATTTTCATCTAAAGATATTTCAGTAAGACCTAATTGTGTACACTCCTCCAGTAGAGTTCTTCCTAAAGTCAGTTGTCCTTCTGTACTAGGACAGGTGGAAGATGACTCATCTGATGTGGTATGAAAAGATACATATTTTAAAAAACGTTCTACAACTTTTTCCATCGTAATCCTCCTTTTGTATAATCATGCACATGTATTGTATCATGTATACCTTACAGTGCAAATAAGAACTATAAATTCGGCAATAAAAATACATAAAAAGTATTTGTCGAAAAAAAATAAAATAAGCTTCTCTCAAAGCAATAAATGTTGTAAAATATATATACAGTATTTTTAATGGAAAGGCTTGATGCGAATGCTACAAAAAAGATATATTCCATTCAAATATAAGATAAGTGCCGTTATGGTTATATTAACTGTTAGTATTGTTGCTTTTATGAGTACGATTTATTATATATATACAAAAAATGCTATTATGCAGCAATATAGAGAATCACAACAACTGCTTGAGTATAATGCCAAAAGTGCAGTCAAGGCAATGGATCATACTTATTTTGCGCTAGAAAAAAGTTTAGAAGATGTGATGAGGCAGACCACATCCTCTATTATAGAAGAATATAACGAAAAAAATAGATGGGATCGAATTGATCTACATACTTTTACGCAGCGAATCAGTGGAATGGATATTTATATTATTGATAAAAACTATGTGGTTCCACATACAACAGATGAAAAAGATCTACAATTAGATTTTAAACAGTTTCCAGATTTTATCACCATACTTCAAAAAATCATTAAAAATGGTGAGTTTGTCTCAGACAGAATTAATCTTACAGTATCCGCAGGAGAATTAAAAAAGTTTTCTTATCAACCTACCCCAGATGGTAAATATATTGTAGAAATTGGAATTAATATGAATCATTTTGATGAAGTATTGAGTCAACGAAATCTAAATAATGTTTTTGATGATCTTATCACTTCAAATGATACAGTAGAAAAAATCACATTGTATACCAGTGGTGGAACTACATATAACAAAAAAAATGAAGATGGAACCTTAGAAGTCATTCCAAATGAGCGTTTTCCTTATTTTGAACAAGCACTCAAGACGAATCAAGTGATCAAACATATACAAAAATATAAAGGCAAAACACTATATTATCATTATATCCCATATCTATTGATAGAAGGCATGGGTACCAATGAAATTAATGTGATTGAAATTATATTTAATGATCAAATCCTTCAAACAAAGCTTACACAGGCGAAGTGGATTATAGGGGTATGTATGATCATCGCCATTATTCTTTCTATCATCTTTGGATTTGTAACAGCCGAGCTCATTTCCAAACCCATCTATCGTATGGTAGAAGGAATGAATAGGGTATCCAAAGGTGAGTTTACGTATAGAACCAATATTCATACCAATGATGAATTTAAGCTTTTAAGTAAAAGTTTTGATAGCATGATTGATCATGTAAGAAGATTATTAGAAGAACGAAATGAGAGAGCCGTAGAATTAGAAGAAAAAAATCAAGAGATTGTAGCGCAAAAGGATGAAATCAATGCCTTATATGAAGAAACAGCGGCTATGAATGAGGAATTAGAATCATTATTAGAACAAAATGAAAAGAATTATTTAAATACAGTAAGGGTATTGGCCAATGCCATAGAAGCTAAAGATAAGTATACACGAGGACATTGTGATCGAGTGACTGAATATGCGGTGGCCATAGCAGAAGCTATGGACTTTCATCAGGGAGATATTTTAAATCTAAAATTTGCAGCGATTCTTCATGATGTGGGTAAAATAGGTATCCCTTCTGCGATTATTAATAAACAAGGCAAGTTAAATGATGAAGAATGGGAAACTATAAGAAAACATCCTCAAATCGGATATGAAATTCTAAAAGATGTGGAGTTTTTACAAGAGAGTAGAAAAGCAATTTATCAACATCATGAGCAGGTTGATGGGAAGGGTTATCCAAATAAGCTGAAAGGCAATCAAATCCATCCATTAGCAAGGCTTATAGGTATTGCGGATGCCTATGATGCTATGACCAGTAATAGACCCTATCGTACAGCCCCACTAACGGAAGAACAAGCTTTAGCACAACTACTTCAAGGCAAAGGCACTCAATTTGATCATGAGATGGTAGATGTATTTGTGTCTTTACTAACACAAAAAGATACAAAGAAAAAAAATAAAAAACGAATCTAAACATAAAAAAATTCTCCTTCTAAATATAGAAGAAGAATTTTTTTATGTTTAGGGGCGAATAAACATTTGGGTCCAGTAGGTTGTCCCACGGGCATCGGTTTCATAGCCGACTCCGATTTCTGAAAAATTTGCACTTAAGATATTTTTACGATGGCCTTCAGAATTCATCCATGCATTCATAACTGCCTCAGGGGTTTTTTGACCTTTTGCGATATTTTCTCCTGCGGTAGAATATTTGATATCAAATTTCTTCATCATATCAAATGGAGAACCATAGGTAGGAGAAGTATGACTAAAGTAGTTTTTATCCCGCATATCTGCAGATTTATACCGAGCTACTCTAGAAACCTGCCAGTTATGGGATAATGCTGTCATCCCTCGACTGGTTCGTTCTTTATTGACCAATGCTACAACTTGAGATTCGATATTTTTTACATCACTTAATAAAGGTATTGTGACTTTGTCTCCAGGATAAATCATGGCAGGATCTTTAAACTGCCGGTTTGCACCTATAATTTCAGAAAGACCTACTTGATATTTTACAGCAATTTTCCACAAGCTGTCTCCTCGTTGAACCGTATACGTATCTGCATCAGCAGCGTATACAGGAAGAGATAATGCAAATACGACCATACATGTAATGACAAAGACTTTTGATAAATGGGTTAGTTTTTTCAATTATTTTCACTCCTTTCAAATTTAGTATTTCATGAAAAAGTTAAAATCATGTTTAAAACACTTCTTTATTTGTTTCCTAATTTGGATGTTATTTCAAATTAAATATCATTTCATGTAGGAACATGTAACATAATGTAAATTCAGTATTGTTTCTATAGTAGAATATGCTATAATAAATAGTGTTATACTGAAATTATAATATCATTTCAAAATTAAGGAGCGATCCTATGGTAGATAAAAATAAAATCGAAGTATTTATCGGAGGCAGAATATATACGCTGTTAGGGGAAGAAAGTCAGGAATACATGCAAAAGGTAGCTTTATATATCGATAAAAAAATGGCGCAAATTGTACGTTCAGATAGGACAAATGCGCTTAGTACTACGATGATTGCCACGCTTACTTCGATTAATGTAGCAGATGACTTATTTAAGCACCGAGAATCTAGCGAGAAATTTCAAAAAGAACTATTAAAAACAGAAAAACAGTTAGAGGAGAATGAAAAAATTATAGGACAGTATGAAGATGAATTAGGTAAAATGCAGGAGGAAAATATTGCTCTTCGCAAAAAGTTAGATGAAATGCAGCTAGATATGATGAAAATCAGAATGGAATTCGAAGAATATATTTCTACTTTTGATGAAAATCATAAAGCTTCTGCGGAACAAACCCAAAAACGAATAAAATAGATGAGGGTAGTAATAATATTTTATTACTGCCTTTTTTGTATCAATTATAAAAAATGGATCTATAAAAATCTGCAAGAGGGAAAGGAATTTACTATGAATACAGTAATAAAACCAGAGTTGTTGGCCCCTGTAGGATCGGAAGAAAGCTTATACGCAGCAGTTAATAATGGTTGTGATGCAGTATATTTAGGAGGAGAACAATTTAGTGCAAGACAATATGCAGGTAATTTTACTTTGGAAGCATTGTCCATGGCTATAAAATACTGTCATGTACGAGGAGTCAAAGTTTTTATAGCGGTGAATACGGTTTTTAAAGAGAAAGAAGTCGAGGATGTACTAACATTCATCGAAAAGTTGTATCATATAGGAGCAGATGCAGTGATTATGCAGGATATAGGGGTTGCTTCCATAGTGAAAAAAAGCTTCCCTCATATGGAGCTCCATGCCAGTACACAAATGACGGTTCATCATATAGATGGAGTGAAATTTTTGCAATCCCAAGGATTTGATCGAATTGTACTTAGTCGAGAATTATCTATAGGGGAGATTGAGCATATTGTAGCCAGTACGGATGCATCCATTGAATGCTTTGTCCATGGGGCTCTGTGTGTATGTTATTCGGGACAGTGTTTAATGAGTAGTATGATTGGAGGTAGGAGTGGAAATCGCGGAAGATGTGCACAACCCTGCCGGCTACCCTATTCTTTATATAAAGAGGAACAAAAACTTGGATCTAGAGATGAGACGTACCTATTAAGCCCTAAGGATATGCAGTCATTACATATTTTGCCTAAGTTAATTCAAGCGGGTATCCAATCCTTGAAAATTGAAGGTAGAATGAAGCGACCAGAATATGTAGCGGGAGTTGTAAGTATTTATCGCAAATATATTGATCTATATGCTGCTTCGCCTCAAGCGTACGAAGTCGATCCAGATGATATAAAAAGATTAGCACAGTTATTTAACCGAGGTGGATTTTCACAGGGATATTTTCAACAATCCTCTGGATATGATATGATGAGCATGAAAAAACCTAAACATGAAGGCATTTACTTGGGGAAAATCAGTAAAGTGGATGCTGCTTCAAAAACATGTCTACTTGCAGCAGAAGAGTCTTTAGTTCCTGGGGATGGCATCGAGATATGGACAAAAGAAGAACCCCACCCTGGAATGATGATCACAAAACCTTCACAATCAGGAGACATTATTGAAATTCCATGGAAAAATTTTATGCAAGCAGGAGATAGAGTATATAAGACGCAAGATAAAAATTTACTAGATAGTCTGAGGAAAACGTATGAGAAACATACAAGGCAGAAGGGGATTTATGCACACATTCAAGCAGTGATCGCTAAACCCTTGGTCTTGCAACTTTGGGATGAGGAAGAGAATTTTGTAGAAGTGTGGGGAGAGATAGTAGAACAGGCGCAGAATCAACCGACTTGCAGGGAAAAAATAGTACAGCAACTAAAGAAAACAGGCAGTACTCCTTTTTACTTGATCAGCCTAACAGAAGATGTGGGTGAGGATATTTATATCTCTGTGAAGCAGCTTAATGAAATAAGAAGAAAAGCAGTAGAACAGTTAGAAGAAAAGATTTTAAGATCATGGACAGCACTTCGCACAGAAAAACAAAAACCCAAATCAATATACCACCAAGAAAAACAATGTATACAAAAAAAACTATCCGTTTTATTGCGTCGGATAGAACAAATCCCGCGTGTAATAAATTCTGCTGTGGGTAGAATATATTATGAGATTACAAAAGATAACATGAATAAACTAC
>CALKRZ010000205.1 GCA_937989765.1 uncultured Clostridia bacterium
AATAATCATTCCAAATACTAAACAAATCATACTGTGCCCTATTTTCACTGAACCATTCACAAAAATCAAGGCAATCCCCACACTTGTACATAAAATCCCTACGATACCTAGTATAATCCATCGTTTGATCATAATCCCCGGCCGCATCCAGTCCCACCAAGACATCCCCATATATTATTTTCCTCGCTTACTATCTTTATCAATATCCCTATGTTGTACCACGGCGCGGTGTCCCTTCTGCTGCAAATCCCCACATAGGGCATTGGCTAAAGTAACAGACCGATGTTTGCCTCCGGTACAACCAATACTGATCACCAATTGATTTTTGCCTTCTTTGATATAATTTGGAATCAAAAAATTCACCATATCTTCTAGTTTATTTAAAAATTCTCTAGACTCCTCCCACTGGAGCACATATTCTTGTACTTTCGTATCATTGCCTGTTAATTCTTTCATTTCTGCAATATAGAAAGGATTTGGGATAAATCGAACATCAAAAACCAAATCAGAATCATTGGGGATCCCATACTTAAATCCAAAAGACAATACAGTCACCATCAGGCTTTCAAATTTTTTATCTTCTAAAAAAATATGATTGATTTCTTCTTTTAATTGTCTAGTGAGCAGATTGCTTGTATCAATAATATAATCCGCCTTCGCCTTCACTTCTTGTAACAGTTCTCTTTCTCTTTCTATCCCTATATTAATTCGTTCGTCTTGAACCAAGGGATGCTTTCTACGTGTTTCTTTAAACCGTTTGATGAGTATATCATCAGAAGCATCCAAAAATAAAATCTCATACTCAAATCCACTTTGTTTACTCATCTCTAATCCTTCAAACAAATCAGAGAAAAGTTTACCCCCCCGTATATCAATTCCTAACGCTACTTTATCAATTTCACTTCCTGGGCTAAAGCAAATCTCTGCAAATTTTGGAATCAATGCTGGTGGCAGATTATCCACACAGAAAAATCCAATATCTTCTAGAAATTTCGTGACAGAACTTTTTCCTGCTCCAGACATTCCTGTAACAATAACAAAGCGCATATGATTTCCTCCATCTTGTCCTTTGCTTTTATTATATCATATTCTATTTAATCCTTCATAGGCAAATCCTTCTTGTATCTATTCTTCTCCAATAATTCGAACTTCTGGCTCTATGGATACAGTGAACTTTTGCCATACTGTGTCTCGAATATAGCTGATGAGATCCAGTACGTCTTGAGCTGTGGCTTCTCCTGTATTGACTACAAAACCACAATGTTTTTCAGAAACTTGTGCACCCCCTATACGATACCCTTGAAGTTCCGCGTCCATAATGAGCTTTCCTGCAAAGTGCCCCGTAGGTCTTTTAAAGGTACTCCCCGCGCTGGGCATTTCTAGTGGCTGTTTGGAGGTGCGTTTATAGGTTAGATCCTCCATTTTTGCCTTAATCTCTTCATAGCTGCCTCTTTGCAGCTGTAGTTCTACACTGAGGACAATATATTTTTGTTTTTGCACCTTACTAGTCCTATACCCAAGTTCCAATTCTTCATTGGAAAGGGTATACATAGTGCCATTTTCATCTAAGACTTGAGCGGATCGTATTACTTGCTTCATCTCACCGTCATAGGCCCCTGCATTCATATACACAGCACCTCCCACTGTACCTGGGATCCCACTGGCAAACTCAAGTCCAGTGAGCTCTGCCGCCAAAGCTTTATTCGATAGTGTGGATAGTAAAATGCCTGCTTGGGTCCATATCGTCTCCCCTTCAATCTTCACACTGCTCATATCCTTGTATACTTGGATGATCATCCCTCTAAATCCCTTATCCCGTACCAAGAGATTGCTTCCGTTACCCATAATATAAAAAGGAATCTGCTCTTTTTTACATACCTCTAAAGCAAACATTAGTTGTTCTACACTTTGAGGTATCACAAATAAATCCGCAGGACCCCCTATTTTAAATGAAGTATGCAGCTTCATAGATTCATTCATTCGTATATGTAGAGATGGTATTACCTGTGAC
Organism: uncultured Clostridia bacterium; assembly: GCA_937989765.1. Lineage (GTDB taxonomy): Bacteria > Bacillota > Clostridia > Lachnospirales > CALKRZ01 > CALKRZ01. The sequence continues at coordinate 2,012 of CALKRZ010000205.1, forward strand.
AATATCGTAGCAACTGCTTGTTGATCCAATGCTTTCACTCCTTTTATGTGCATTCATTTTATTGTACCATATTTTTACGACTTTCCAACCCTCAAAAGCATATCTACTAAACACAATAAGCATACCCTTTGAATTTTCAAGGGCAAAAATATTTTTATCCTATATTGCCAGAAGCCTCTTGACAGAAGTAAAATATTCCAGTAGAATGTGATTGATAATGATTTTCATTATACTATACAAGGAGATCTCACTATGACACTATCGAAACATATACTGCTTTCCACTACTTTATCTATATTGCTGGTAGGATGCGGCTCTACTTCTATCGCAGATCCTCCTCTACCAGAACCCAGTATCTCTGGAGCTTCTATAGAAACAATTACACAAGAGGATATCCGTGACCCTACCAGTATCCCTCTGGATTTTGATCTCGCTACAGCATTAACCACAGATCTCTCCTCTCAAGATATACCCGAAAATACTGAACCTGTGGTTTTAGAAAGCACTGAGAAAATACCAAAGCAAAACCCTACCCAGATTTCTACAGTTGAAAAATCTGCTCATACAGATGTTGAAAAGAAATCACAGCCGCCTACTTCAGAACAAACAGTACCTATGACAACTGAACTATCTTCTACAAATAATCCTGAAAAGAATGTAGCTGTTGTTCCCTCTTCTACTGAAAGCAGTACTATACAAGAAACATCTACTGCTGAGCACGCTGCTCTAAAGGAAAGTCAAGTACATACCTCTTCCTCTGTGTGGATCGATGGTCATTATTTAGGAGAAGCGGATGGAAAGGAGGGAATGATAAAGGTACAAGTGACAGTAAAAACCCAGAAAATAGATCAAATCAATGTGCTATCTCATGGCGATAGTGAAAATTTAGCTCAGAATGTTTTTAGACGACTTACAAAGCAAATAATCGCCACACAAAATCCAGATGTAGATGGGATATCAGGGGCCACGCTTACTTCCCAAGGATTTATCACTGCTGTAAAAAATGCTTTAACAAAACAATAATAATCAATCAGGAGGAATTCAAAATGAAACATGTAAAAAAAGCTCTACTTAGTGCCTTGGTCGGCATCTCTATGACTGCTAGCGTATTTGCAGGTAACAGTATCCCCTCTACATATAGCACCTTTTCTGCTCCTAGGCTCCAAAACGTATTCCCTCATACTGTATCCAAAGATGGAAGCCTCATCCTCGAAGGGAAGCTTACCGCCACAGATTATGCATCCATTCTATTAGCAGCAACCAATGTTCAGAACAATTCATCTGATCTTAAAAACAAAGTATCTGGAACTTATTCTGGCTATGTGCTAACCTCTGAGTTTTTATTCTTAAAACCTGATGGCTCTGTTATTTCCACTTATGACCACGTAGATGGGCAATTGGTTCCTAATAACAAGGTGGATATTGCTTCTGTAGCTCAGTACAGTATCGCTTTCTATGATGCGCTGAGTAACAACCACAAGTTTGATGCGAATCCTACCTATCAAAAAAGAAATCTGGCATTTGCAGCGCTTCATAGCAAAAGAACAGCAAAATATATCTATGACACCATGTATCAAAATGGCAGATTTTTTGAAGATACAAAAAAAGACAAAGTAACCCTTCGATCTATGGGAAATGGCTTAGTGAGCTTTTCTGTATTGTATGATCTTGAAAAAGACCCTCTACAGAAAAAAGCGTTAGCCTCTTCAGCAAAAACGATCTACGATGTGATGAATCAATCTTGGAAAGATCAATATGAAGTATTTGATTTTGAAGGAGACGGCTCCAAAATCAAATTTGATTTAAGGGATCTAGGCTTTTTCCTATGGGGTTCTAAGGAGTTAGCTGAAATTCTCGCTGAAAACGGAAACGGTACAGAAGCGTTGCAAATCATGAAAAACACCCATGCCCTAGTACAAAAATCTTTGGTACATAACATTACCTATAAATCTGAGGGTATTGTCCGAGAAATCGAAATCACAAATGGTAAGGCTGCTTCTACCAGGGATGAAATCAATACGGGGCGACTACACACCTTCCTATACGGATATACAAAATGGAATGAAAGCCCTTATGCAGCGCTTGTTGGTATCCAAAAAAAGAATATCCATTTCGTTAAAAACCTTATCCTTTACTCTATAAAAGATCATATGGATGAGTACGGCTTACTTCATGATACAAAATTCTCTGATGTCACTGTAAAAAATGATGCCAAAGAAACTCCCTATCTTACATGGTATATGACTACCGCCGATTATATGTTAGAAAACTATAAAACATACTTCACGCTTGAGGAATTTAACTCTGTAGAAAAGTCTATCCAATTAAACTATGACTTTTTGATGAATAGAATTTATATGTCTGGAGCAAAACTGAATGAAATGTCCGGCTTCTAAAAAGCCAACAAAAAACTTCCTATGAATCATAGGAAGTTTTTTGTATTTATTTACCTAACATAGCAGCGCCTATGATGCCGGCATCATTACCTAGTTCAGCAATACGCAATTGTGTTTTCATAGGTTCTGTTCCGTAGGCACTGTCTTGAATCATATCTCTTAAAGGCTTCAAAAGGTTATCTCCTTGGGCGCATACACCCCCACCAATAACGACAACTTCTGGCTGTAAAATATTGATCATGTTCACGATTCCCAATGTTAAATTTTTAATATAGTGATGAACAAGAGACTTTCCTACCTCGTCTCCTTTTTCTGCTGCATCAAAAGCAACCTTTGCATCAATTTCACGAATATCTCCATTCACCAGTTTAAATACTTCTGAGTCTGGATACTTTGCTGCTGCAATACGAGTATCCCGTATAAGTGCAGTTGCAGAAGCATATTGTTCCCAACAGCCTTTACGTCCACAGGTACACTGTTCTCCATCGATTTGGATCACATGATGTCCTATTTCTGCCCCCCCATAGTAACTGCCGCTAAAGATTTTACCTTCAATGATAATGCCACCACCAACACCTGTTCCTAATGTTACTGTAATAGAATTTTTGAAGCCTTTGGCAGCTCCCGATATCCCTTCTCCTAATGCAGCACAATTTGCAT
>CALKRZ010000206.1 GCA_937989765.1 uncultured Clostridia bacterium
GCTGCTGCATGGGCTTTGGGGAACATATACTTAATTTTTTTACAGGAATCTATATACCATTCTGCTACCCCTGCATCTAACATCGCTTCTTCATCTTCAGAAGTTAATCCCTGTCCCTTCCTTACCTTCTCCATGATCTTAAATGCCTGTTTCTTTTCTACTCCCTGAATGATCAAATACACCATAATATCATCTCTGGTAGAGATTACTTGTTTTAAGGTAGCCGTTTTTCCTCGAACAAGTTCCTGTGCATTATTAAGCCATACATCCGTTCCATGGGATAATCCTGAAATGCGAATTAGTTCTGCAAATGTTTTGGGCTTGGTGTCTAGGAGCATCTGTCTCACAAATTTAGTTCCAAACTCTGGGAGCCCATAACTACCTACTTCACTATTAATATCTTCTGACGATACACCAAGCGCCTCTGTGCTCGTAAATAGAGACATCGTTTTGGGATCATCTAAAGGAATTTCCTGCGCATTAATCCCTGTCAAATCCTCTAGCATTCGAATCACAGTGGGATCGTCATGACCTAAAATGTCTAGCTTTAATAAACGACCACTAATAGAATGATAATCAAAATGAGTCGTCGTGATGGATGAATTCATATCATTGGCTGGACGTTGTATAGGGCAAAATTCAAAAATTTCATGACCTCTAGGAACAACCATAAGCCCTCCAGGGTGTTGACCTGTAGTCCTTTTGATACCCGTACATCCCTGCACTAACCGATTGACCTCGGCATTATGAACAGTCCTTCCCCGCTCATCTAAATATTTTCTTACAAATCCATAGGCAGTTTTTTCAGCCATAGTACCGATAGTTCCAGCACGAAACACATGACCGTCTCCAAATAATTCTTCTGTGTATGCATGCGCCTTAGATTGATACTCTCCCGAAAAGTTAAGATCAATATCTGGTTCTTTATCCCCATCAAATCCTAGAAAAGTTTCAAAGGGGATGTCATGACCATCTTTATTCATATTTGTATTACAAGTAGGACATTGTGCAGTAGGCATATCACAGCCAGATCCCCCTGCAAATGACTTGACCACCGGTGAATCAAAATCGGAATATCTACACATTGGACATACATAATGAGGTGGCAAGGGATTTACTTCCGTAATAGATGCCATAGTCGCCACAAAGGATGAACCTACAGAACCTCTCGAACCTACCAGATATCCATCTTCTAATGACTTCCACACTAATTTTTGGGCAATGATATACATCACGGCAAATCCATTTTTAATAATAGAATTTAACTCTCGATCCAAACGCTCTTGGACTGTCGTCGGAAGGATCTCCCCATAAATTTCTTTCGCTTTGTCTTGGGTGATTCGAGTTAATTCTTCCTCTGCCCCATCAATTTTTGGGGGAAAAGTTTCATCAGGAATTGGCTTAATCTCTTCGATAGAATCAGCTATAAGGTTCGTATTTTCTACTACTACTTCCCATGCTTTTTCTTTTCCTAGATAAGAAAACTCTTCTAGCATTTCATCCGTAGTTCTGAGATATAGGGGTGCCTGATTATCTGCATCTGCAAATCCTTCTCCCGCCATAATAATTCTTCGGTATACTTCATCTTCTGGGTTTAGAAAGTGAACATCACAGGTAGCCACTACAGGTTTTTGGTATTTTTCCCCCAAGAGGATAATTTGTTTGTTAATTTCTTTCAATTGTTGAGGTGATTGTACCTTTCCGCTATCTAGCAGAAATTGATTATTACCAAGCGGTTGGATCTCTAGATAGTCATAAAAAGTTGTAATATCTCGTATATAATCTTCTGGTTTTTGCTCCAGGATCCCTCTATATAATTCCCCTGCCTCACAAGCACTACCGATGACTAACCCTTCCCTATACTTCATCAACACACTTTTGGGAATTCGAGGTCTTCTATAAAAATAATCCATATGAGATTTGGAGATGAGCCGATACAAATTTTTAAGTCCAGTATAGTTTTTGACTAAAATAATTGCATGGTAGGCTTTTAATTTTTTGAAATCAATATTTTCACTCGCTAAGATATTGATTTCATCTACCGTATTGATCTGCCTTTCTTTTAAAAGGTTCATACAATGAATAAAAATCTCTGCAGTAGCCTTGGCATCTTCCAACGCTCGATGATGATTTTCCAAAGATATACCTAGATGCTGTGCTACACTACCTAGTTTATGTTTTTTTAATTGTGGAAATAATGTTCTAGATAATTCTAAAGTATCCAGAACCGTATGCTCTACAGATCTTGAAATCTGCTGCGCAAAATATCGGATAAATCCCATATCAAAATTTGCATTATGGGCAACTAATACGGCATCACCTACAAAATCAAGAAACTTTGGAAGCACCTCTTCTATCGTAGGCGCATCACACAGCATTTCATTCGTAATACCTGTAAGCTTTATGATTTCATCTGAAAGAAGAACTTTGGGATTTATAAACGAGTTAAAATAATCAATGATTTGACCTTCGCTCACCTTTACTGCTCCTATTTCTGTAATGCGATCCTTTCCATAGGTTAACCCTGTTGTTTCAATATCAAATACTACATAGGAATCCTGTAGAGATTGTCCTTTCGGAGATTGCACTACTGCACCTAGATCATCTATAAGATAGGCTTCTACCCCATACAATACTTTGATCCCAAACTTTTTACCCGCTGCCGCCGCATCGGGATAAGCCTGTACAACCCCATGATCTGTAATCGCAATAGCAGGATGTCCCCATTCCGCTGCTTTCTGTACTAAAGCAGTCGCAGAGGATATCCCATCCATCCTACTCATTTGAGTATGTAGATGAAGTTCTACTCTCTTCTTTTGGGCTCTGTCCATCTTTTGAGAAAGTTTTGCTACCTCTTCCAAATCTCTTGCCATCACAATTAGTTCTTTGGAGTATTTATCAAACTGCACTTCTCCTCTTATGCGGATACGACTATTCTTTTTTAACCGATTATCTATCTCTTGTTCATATTTTTCTTTTTTGATAAAAACCTTTACAGTAGTGGAATCGGTAAAATCTGTAATATCGAAGGATACAATATATTTTCCCCCTTTAATCTCTCGCGCTTCCAAGGTAAGAATATTCCCTTCAATGATTACCTCTCCTTCTTGTTGATTTGCCTCTCGTATTTTAATGCTCTGTGGTGGCACTGATTTTCCTAATAGTACAGATGTATACTTGCGATTTTCTCCTGCACTACCCTCTGATGAACTTGGCTGCTCTATGGGGTGAGCGTGGACGGCTACTTGTCTTACCAGTGCTTCTTCTGTTTTATCCAGTTCTTGTTCATACTCTGCCCTTTGGGCATCTGTATTTTTATCTTCTTCAAATATAACTTGTAAACATAATCCCAATTGCTCTTTTAGCATGTCCTGAATATGCGTATCCAACTTCTTTTTCTTTAGATAATAAGAATGATTGTGCTTGACTGAGATCACCAGATGTTCCTCATGCACTTTCCACTTAGAATCTCTTAAAATCCCAGTACTGATAGGACTATTTTGGTGAATGGTATGAAGTATATTATCCCAATACAAGTACATCAACTTTTTTACAGCACTAGATTCTGTTAATGCTCCCTCTTCAAAATCATATCGTATCTTGAACTCTATACAGCAGCCTTCTACAAACTGATTTTGAATCTGCATTCGAACTCGATCTAATATTTCTTGATGAATAATTTGAGGCAGCAAAAGAGAAACCAAGATCTGATTGGATGTCTTAGATACTTTTATATTCGTTACCAAAGCATCTTTAAGTATTTGTTTGCTTTGTACATCTAATGGTATCTTTTGAAATACATGTAAAAATGGCTGCGAACAATCTCTTTGCATAAATGCCTCCTGTAAAATCCTACAAATCCTCTATCTCTTCCATGAGTGCCTCTACAAGGTTCTCCTCTGCAACTTTTCTGATGATCTGACCCTTTTTGAAAATAAGCCCTACCCCTTTACCCCCTGCAATGCCGATATCTGCTTCTTTTGCTTCTCCTGGGCCATTTACTACACATCCCATGACAGCTACCTTAATCGGCTTATGCAATTTCTTACATCGCTTTTCTACTTCATTGGCAATCGCGATCATGTCTATCTCTGTTCTACCACAAGTAGGACAAGAAATGAATTCCACCCCAAAACTACGAAAACCTAAGGCTTTTAATATTTCCTTTCCTACTGGAATCTCTTCTACAGGATCTCCCGTCAAGGAAACTCGAATCGTATCTCCAATTCCCTGACCCAAAATTGCTCCAATCCCCACAGCCGATTTTATAGTGCCTGTTCCAATCGTTCCTGCTTCTGTAATGCCTACATGTAGAGGATATAGTATTTTTTGAGATAGGAGCGTATATGCCTGAATGCATAGAGGGACGTGGGAGGCCTTAATGGATACAATGATATCTTCAAAATCGTATTTTTCCAATATATATACATGCTTTAACGCGCTTTCTACTAAGGCTTCTGGCGTAATTCCTCTATATTTTTCAAGGATTTCTTTTTCTAATGACCCTGCATTCACCCCAATACGGATAGGGATCTTGTTTTTTTTTGCTTTTTCTACTACTGCCTTTATTCGGTCTTCATCCCCAATATTGCCAGGATTGATCCGTAATTTATCAATGCCATGATCCATCACAGTCAAAGCCAGTCTATAGTCAAAGTGAATATCTGCCACCAAAGGAATATGAATCTGCTTTTTGATTTCCTTTACAGCCTGTGCCGCCTCCATATCGGGCACAGCTACTCGTACAATTTCACACCCGACAGCCTCCAATTGATGAATCTGCGTTATGGTTTTTTTATAATCTCTAGTATCTGTATTTGTCATTGACTGAATACAAATGGGATATTGTCCACCTATATGTACATCGCCAACCTTCACGATCTTCGTATTTTTTCTTTCGATCACAGTCATCATAGTTATACTGCCTCCTTATACGATAAAAGACTACTATAAAAGTAGCATGTCTGCCGCTTTTATAGTAGTCTTTTTTTATTGAAAATGCAATGCCTAAAAAAGTTTTATAATATCATTATAGGCTACAAAAACCATAAGAACCATCAATAATACAAAACCAATAAAATGAATCATACTCTCTTTTTCTATGCTCACTGGCTTTTTCCGAATACCTTCTATGCCTAAAAAAACTAATCTACTACCATCAAGAGCCGGTATTGGAAATAAGTTTAATGCACCTAAGTTCGCACTTAAAAGAGCCGCAATATAAGCCACATTTCGAATGGCATATAAAATATTTTCCCGAATACCCACTTGATAACTTTCCCCAATGATTTGAAAAATACCAATAGGGCCTGCAATCTGTTCCTTAGGTACTTGACCTGAAAACATTCTAACAAAACCTACCACTGTCATTTTGATTAGATAGATCATGGACCAAAAACTATATACAAAAGTTTCTCCTAGACTCTGTTTGCCCATAATGGGTGTGAACCCGATTCTCCACTGTTGATTTTGTTCATCCCATTTTGGGGCAAGAGGAATCCTTTTGAGCGTTTGTTTTGATCTAATCAGATCAATTGTAATAGGATTTCCCTTATTTTCATGCAATTGATACATTAAATCTTGCATATTATAAATTCGGCGACCATTCAAAGCAGTGATTTTATCTCCTACTTGTAAACCTGCTTGGGCTGCTGGATAGTCTGGATCTAATTTATCAATGACCGTAGTTGAAAACCCTTGGGCCATGGCAATCCATGCAATAATGATAAAGGCGAGTAAAAAATTCATAAACGGCCCTGCTGCAATCACACTCATACGCACGCCTACACTTTTATTACTAAAGGCTCTTGCATCACCAGATTCTGATTCTTCCCCCATCATTTTACAAAATCCGCCTAGAGGTAACATACGAATAGAATATATAGTTTCTCCTATTTTTCTACTAAGAAGCTTAGGCCCCATTCCAATTGCAAATTCCTCTACGAAAATTCCATTTCTTTTGGCCACAAAAAAGTGCCCAAATTCATGTACTAATACAATAATACCAAATACGAGTAATGCGACAACAATATTCAAAAACTCCCACCTACTTTCTACTTATTTTCTCAACTTGTTCCCAAACAAACTGTCTTGCCCATTGATCTGCTTTTAGAACATCTGAAATTGTGTACTCATTGATTGTTCGATGGAGATCCATTGCTTTTTCTAGTAGTATGGGTATATCAAGAAAGTGGATTTTCTTCTGTAGAAAAAACTCTACTGCAGCTTCATTGGCTCCATTTAAGACTGCGGGCATCGTCCCTCCTATATTTATGGCTTTATAAGCTAGACGAAGGCACCCAAAAGTTTTCATATCTGGTAATTCAAAAGAGAGCTGTGATCTTTTCATAAAATCAATCTTAGGACAATTGCCTTTTACTCTTTTCGGATATGTGAAAGCGTATTGAATAGGCAGCTTCATGTCAGGCTCACCCATTTGTGCCATCACAGAACCATCTTCAAACTCAACCATAGAATGAATAATACTCTGAGGATGAACCAATACTTCTATTTTATCCACTTCCGTATCAAATAACCATTTGGCCTCAATTACTTCTAATCCTTTATTCATCATGGTAGCAGAGTCAATCGTTATTTTCTTTCCCATGGTCCAATTGGGATGACGCAAAGCATCTTCTACGGTCACATTCTCTAAATCCGAGATTGTTTTTCCACGGAATGGTCCTCCAGAGGCAGTGAGTATAATTCTATTAAAAGAATTATGCTGATTGCCCTGAAGACACTGAAAAATAGCAGAATGTTCACTGTCTACAGGATAAATTGTAACTCCATGACTTTTTGCTTCCTTCATAACCAATTCTCCTGCTGTCACCAAGGTTTCCTTATTGGCTAAAGCAATATCCTTATGGGCATGGATCGCTGCTAGGGTAGGGAGTAATCCAACAATCCCTACTACAGAAGTTAATACTAGATCACACTGAGGCATCGTCGCTACTTGTATAAAGCCTTCTATCCCTGAAAGTACTTCTACACCCAGTGCCCCTATTCTCTTTTTTAATTCATATGCTTTTTGTTCATCCATCACCGCTACTTTCTGTGGATGAAATTGATGAATTTGTTTTTCTAATAAGTCAATATTTTGATAAGCGCTTAGACCTACTACTTCTATCGTTCCTAGATCTTCTATCACCTCTAGAGCCTGCGTTCCTATAGAACCAGTAGATCCTAAAATACATATTCTTTCGTGCAAATCATTCACCTCATCTGCTGTACTGTTCAGATATCCTTAAATTAACCATGTCATTATATAATATACAAATGGAGCCGTAAATAGAATACTATCACATCGGTCTAGCATCCCCCCATGGCCTGGGATAATACTACCATAATCTTTTATATTTACGTATCTTTTTATAGAAGACGCTGTAAGATCACCTACTTGAGAAATAGCACCACCTATAGCGCCAATAAAGCTACATATATAGGGAAGCTGTTGGATATGAGAATACCCCATTTTAAGGATAAAAAACCCATATAATAAAGAAAGTAGCGCTGCAGCTAAAATGCCACCAATAGATCCTTCTATAGTCTTTTTCGGACTAAGATCAGCGCACAACTTATGTTTTCCCAGTGTAATCCCTGCAAAATATGCACCGGTATCACTCCCCCATGCACTAATAAATATAAGCCATACATAAAGAAAACCATTTTCATAATTACGCACCAGTAAAATATATGAAAATAAAAAACAGACATATAAAAAACCCATGATTGTAATACTAATATCTATAACCGTAATGGTGCGATGAAAAAACGTGCCCAACAGGAGTAATGATAGCAGAAATATAAATAAAAAAAACATAATATGACTTTGTCCTACGGGTAATATAAATACTACATACATACAAGCAAATATATATCCCACAAAATCAATCCATTTTATCCGTTGATGCATCGCATAATAAAATTCTTGCATCCCGATGATCGCAAATAGTAATACCGTAGCTGTTACTGGAAATCCTCCTAAATACATAATACCTATAATAATTGGAACACCAATTACCCCGCTTAAGATTCGACTTGCCAAATCTATCTCCTCCAACAATCAAATTCCTCCAAAGCGACGTTGTCTTTTCTGATACTGGTAAATGGCTTCATATAAGTCCTGCTTTGTAAAATCAGGCCATAATTTTTCTGTAAAGCATAACTCTGTATACGCTATTTGCCATAAAAGAAAATTGCTTAGACGCTGCTCTCCACTGGTTCTGATGATCAACTCTGGATCTGGTATACCGACTGTATCCAGATGCTTTTCGAATACTGCTTCTGATATCTCATTTGCAGGTAATTTACTTTCTAGAGCTTCTACATATAACTTACGAAATGCTCTTATAATCTCATCTCGTCCTCCATAGTTTAATGCTATATGCAGGTTTAAACCACTTTTTTCTTTGGTAATATCTTCAATGTTCATGATTTTGTTTTGAATGTCTTCATCTAATCTTTCTACATCTCCAATAATACGGATTCGTATATTTCTCTTTTTGGCATCTTTTATATTTTTATCGAGATACTGTCGTAATAAATTCATCAAAAAACCGATCTCTTCTTGAGGTCTCTTCCAATTCTCTGTAGAAAAAGCATATACCGTAAGATGTGTAATCCCTAACTGGTCTGCTGCTTCACTAATTTTTTGCAAGGTATCCGCTCCTTGCTTATGCCCAGCTGCGCGAGTTTTATTCTTACTTTTTGCCCAACGTCCATTTCCATCCATAATAATTGCAATATGTGTAGGAAGTTGGTCTACATCTATTTCTAAGTAGCTTTGTTCTCCTTTTTTATGCATTCAAATCCTCTTCCTCTTAATAAAACACCCCTCTAAAGAGGGGAGTTATGTATATTTATACAGATAATATTTCTTTATTTTTTTGTTCTACATGTTTATCAATATCTATAATAAATTTGTCCGTAATTTTTTGCACTTCAGTTTCTAAAGACTTCAAATCATCTTCTGTCATCTCGTTATTCTTTTCCATCTTTTTAAAATGATCTAAAGCATCTCTTCGAATATTTCTAATGGCAACCTTTGCATCTTCACCTTTTTTCTTTACTTCCTTAGTTAATTCTTTTCTGCGGTCTTCTGTTAGTTCTGGAAATACCAATCGAATTATTTT
>CALKRZ010000207.1 GCA_937989765.1 uncultured Clostridia bacterium
AAGCGCCATATTTACACTCCTTTCAAGTGAATACCTATAGCTTTTGCAAAATAGGGACATCTTATAAAAAAATCTCTCCATTTTATTAAAACGGAGAGATTTTTGTTTATATTATACACATTTTGTTGTCCAGTTTTCACAATTCCACACATCTGTCACGATATCTTGATAAAATTCAGGTTCATGGCATATGAGTAGAATGGTGCCATTATAGGCTTGTAATGCTCTTTTTAATTCTTCCTTGGCATCTACATCCAAATGATTGGTAGGTTCATCTAGAAGCAAGATATTGGTTTCTTTATTCATCAGCTTGCATAAGCGAACTTTTGCTTGTTCCCCCCCACTGAGCACGAGCACTTTGCTTTCGATATGTTTATTCGTAAGACCACATTTTGCCAAAACACATCGCACTTCAAATTGGGTAAAAGAAGGGAAGGTTTCCCAAATTTCCTCGATGCAGGTTTTATAATTAGAACCTTGGATTTCCTGCTCGAAATAGCCCACATACTGATAATCTCCTAATTCTACAGAACCAGATAAAGCGGAGAGTTGTCCGATGATACTTCGTAACAAAGTAGTTTTCCCAAGTCCATTTGCGCCTACCAAGGCGACCTTTTGTCCTCTTTCCATCTTTAGGCTTAAAGGTTTGGAAAGAGGTTCTTCATACCCAATGACTAAATCGGTCGTTTCAAAAATGAGTTTACCAGAGGCACGAGCGGGTTTAAAGTTAAATTCTGGTTTTGGCTTGTCACGTGCCAGCTCAATAACTTCCATCTTATCTAGTTTTTTCTGACGAGACATGGCCATATTACGAGTAGAAACACGCGCTTTGTTTCTGGCTACGAAATCCTTCAGTTCGGAGATTTCCTGCTGCTGCTTTTTAAAAGCGGATTCCTGCTGCTGTTTTTTTGCTTCATATACTTGAAGAAAATTATCATAATCTCCTACATAGCGATTTAACGCTTGATTGCCCATATGATAAATCAAATTGATCACACTATTAAGAAATGGGATATCATGAGATATGAGAATAAAAGCATTTTCATATTCTTGGAGATATCGTGTCAGCCATTGGATATGTTGCTCATCCAAATAGTTAGTCGGTTCATCCAAAAGGAGGATGTCAGGCTTTTCCAAAAGAAGTTTCCCGAGGAGCACCTTGGTTCTCTGCCCACCGCTGAGCTCATTCACATCTTTATCGAGTCCGATCTCATAAAGCCCTAGAGCGCGTCCGATTTCTTCCACTTTTGCATCGATACTATAAAAGTCATTATGGGTTAGAATATCTTGAATAACACCAGAGTCCTCCAAAAGCTGCTCTAATTCTTTGGAAGAAGCCTCACCCATTTTTTCATATAGACTATTCATTTCTGACTCTAGATCGAAAAGATACTGAAAAGCAGTGCGAAGGATATCACGAATGGTCATTCCTTTGGATAACACGGTATGCTGATCTAAATAACCAACCCGTACTCTCTTGGACCATTCAATATTTCCAGCATCGGGTTCAAGTTTTCGCGTGATAATATTCATAAAGGTAGATTTACCTTCTCCATTGGCCCCGATAAGGCCTACATGTTCTCCTTTTAAAAGACGGAACGATACATCATTAAAGATGGCGCGATCGCCAAAACCATGGCTTACATTTTTGACAGTTAAAATACTCATAGTAGACTCCTTTCATATGTCTATACTTTATATGTGTGTAGATATGTCAGTTTGATCAATATACTGTGTTTTTTAGTTCAGTATAGGATACCCATAGTAGATTATATACGAAAGAGTGAAGATAGGAAAGATAATTTATTCATATGGATAAAAGAGGAGATTACCACATCAAAAGAATTATTTAAAAAAGCAATTTTACAAGCAGTCATGACATACCATAGTAAAATAACGAACTATGGATGGGGGGAATCGTATGAAAATGAATTTGGGGAAGGGTGTTGTTATCGAAGGAACAGCACAGGAATGCTATAATTTTATGAGATTGATAGCGCAGGATCGGCAAAAGGAGGTACTACAGAAAAAAGCCGTTGAACCAATAGACGATGCATCAAAAACAAAGGTGCCCAATGCAGAGGAATCCAAGCAAGTGACTGAAGAAGAAGCTCGAGCAGAAATAGGCGTGGAGAGAGCCAAGTGGCTGGATGAGAATGGATATACGTACGATACAAAAAGAAATCTATGGTTTGTGCTGTTTGGGCAAGCAGAGATGATCCTTATTCCAGAAAATATAGGAGATGAAGAATGGTTTAGTCAGTATGCATCCTATTATAGCAAAAACTTTAGAGAAAAAGCACTGGAATAAAAAGGTTCGACAATTGTCGAGCCTTTTTATTCCAGTGCTTTTTCTGAATTATTTTGAACATAATCATGGATTGATTCTCTTTTATCATCAGTGATTTCAAAAAAACTGCACCCTACATGATATATTTTCTTTTTTAAGGTACAACGTTCCACTTTACAGAGAATATGATCAAAAAGCTGACCTTCCACGTAAAAGTGAGTATATAAAAAGTTTCCATGGAATATGGGTTCTGTAGATGTAAAGTGAATACCACCTATACTGATATTATCAATCAATATAGGAAAACTTTTAGTAGGAGAGTTTTGTGGATTTTCAGTAAAATGTGCGATACCCTGTGCCTCAAGATTTATACGGAAATATCTACGACGCTCTAAATTTTTTGAGGTGATTTCAATAAGCAATAGTTGTGAAGAGGATTGTTTTACTATGCCCGTGGCAAATAGAGATGCTCCGTCCATTTCTTCTATTTTTAATTCTACATCAGATCCTAAAGGAATAGGAACACTACACTTTAGATGAAAAACCTGTGATCCTTGAGCGATGAGTTTTGTAGATATAGGTGTATTATGATAAAACAAAGTAATATTTTTTTTAATTTTTTGCATAATTGACCACCTCTAGTATGTCGTATAGAGTGTATAGCATAGAATCCGAGTATTTATTTTTTTACTTTTTCACTATAAAATTCATCAATCAGCTTTTCAGCCAATCGTTTTTGTGCAGTAGCTTGTGTGACGAGCATGAGTATGGTAAGGAGCAGTGTCCATTGATCTTTTAGATGCTCTTCCACGACCATTTCATTTTGAATTTCTTTGACTTTTTGTAGGGTATCTGATTCTAATATGTCATATTCATTTTTTTGAATGCATAAAAAACGATTATAGATTTCCTCTATGGGCACTTGATTAGTACCAGTAGAATCAAAATCTTCTAATATAGGGCCTAGTAAGGCATGAATATCACTTATAGATAAAACAGACTTTAGATGATACACTAGGATTAATAAAATCATATGCCGTTTTGAGTATTTTTTCTTCTTAGGCGGAGGTAGTATATGACTCTTGGCATAATTGTTGATCATAGTTTTGGTTAAGATTTTATCTTCATAGTCCCGTTTAAAGCATTTTAATCTCTCTTCCATAAAGGTGGTCACTTGATCCATATATAAATCAATACTGGGAATATCGCAAAGGGGTATATCCTCAAAGGAAGAAATGATGCGGAGGAGCTCTTGTAATTGTGTTTCGTATTCCTTCATTATATCACCTCTTTCATAGTATATAGGATTGATTATCGGTTCACAATATATTTGTAGATAGGATTTGTATAAAATACAGGAATGAATGAAATACAGAGAATGTGCTACAAAAAGGTAGAAAACATAAGCTATTTTTTCTAAAAGGTCTTATTTGTGAATTGGAAAAAGTGTAAGAATAGTTTATGATATGAGTAACACGATATGTAGTTTTTAATACTACATAGTGAAGTTTTAGATAAATATGGAAGAGGTGAGGGTATGTTAAAAAAAATGAAAGACCCTATTAGTGCGCTAACTCACTTAGTGGGTGCCATACTGGCTGTGATCGGAGTCATTATACTCGTGTATTACAGTAGTACAAAAGCGAGTATCTGGCATGTAGTTTCCTTTTCTATCTTTGGAGCAGCGCTGATCCTGCTCTATTCAGCGAGCACCATTTATCATCTTCTGAAAGTTTCCAAGAAAGTGAACGATATACTCCGCAAAATAGATCATATGATGATCTATGTACTGATTGCTGGAACATATACTCCTGTGTGTTTAATACCTCTTAGAGGGGCATGGGGATGGAGTTTATTAGTCGCCATATGGGGCATCGCCATAGGGGGTATCGTATTAAAGCTTGTATGGCTAGAGGCACCCCGCTGGCTTTCTACAGGACTCTATGTAGTCATGGGTTGGCTAGTTGTCATTGCGATATATCCTTTGAGCAAAACACTTCCTTCTGAAGCGATGGCATGGATGACTGCGGGAGGAATTACCTATACACTGGGTGCTGTGATCTATGGTTTAAAATGGCCCCCTATTACGTATAAATGGTTTGGATTTCATGAGATCTTTCACTTATTCGTCATGGGCGGGAGCTTATGTCATTTTTGGATGATGTTTCGATTTATATTATACGTGTAGAAATACGTTAAGGCAACGTAAAGAAAATAACTTCTTATAGTAAATGCATTATTTTAAGAGATTTTATTTTTACGCTGTCTATGGATTGGTGAAAGGAAAAAGCACATTTTTTTTACAGGAAAAGGTGTGCTTTTTTTGTATTTATAGTATCATAGAAGATATACATTATACGAATAGATAAGGAGATAAACCTATGAAGAAAAACACACGATGGATGGCAGTAGGACTGGCGGTAGTACTCACAACAGCTGCCTATACAGCAGCCCGCCAATGGAATCAGCCCAAAGAGACTCCAGTTCAAGTACAAAATGCAGAAAATTATTTTACTTGGGATAATGCCACGGTATATTTTGTAATGACAGATCGCTTTTTGGACGGCAATCCAGAGAATAATAACGCTTATGGACGACCTCAAAAGGATGCATGGGGTCTAAATACCGGGACTTTTCATGGGGGAGATGTGAAAGGGCTGACTCAAAAGCTTACAGAAGGATACTTTACGGATCTAGGCGTCAATGCCATATGGGTAACAGCGCCCTATGAGCAGATTCATGGATGGGTAGGGGGAGGCGGGGCAGGTGATTTTGCGCACTATGGATATCATGGATACTATGCCCTAGACTATACGATGATAGATAGGAATATGGGGACGGTAGAAGAGTTTCGAGAATTTGTCGATACAGCGCACAGCAAGGGTATACGAGTAGTACTGGATGTAGTGTTAAACCATGTAGGGTACAATACCCTGCAGGACATGACAGAATATGAGTTTGGTAAGATGAATGGAATAGATGCGGCTTGGACGCCTAAAGAAGGAGAAAACTGGCATAGTCATCATGGTCAAATAGACTATCAAGATGAGCACGCATGGGCTTCGTGGTGGGGCGCAGAGTGGGTTCGCGCTGGACTTCCTGGATATACACCAGGAGGAGGTACAGATATTACCATGACTTTGGCTGGGCTACCAGATATAAAAACAGAAGTCAAGGAAGCTACTACACTACCACCCGTCTTAGTAAATAAATGGAATAAAGAAAAAGAGGCTGAGTATGATCCATGGAGGATCCCAGCTGCAAAAGAGCTGCGTACAGAGGTAGGCATGGCGCCAGCCGACTATATCGTAAAATGGTTAGGGGCATGGGTAAATGAGTTTGGGATTGATGGGTTTAGGGTAGATACAGCAAAGCATGTAGAAATGGAAAGATGGAAGCAACTAAAAGAGGAAGCAAGTACTGCGTTATCTACATGGAGAGAAAATAATCCACAAAAACCAGGCAGTCATTGGACAGAGGATTTTTGGATGACCGGTGAGGTATGGGGTCATGGGGTAAGAAAAAGCGCTTATTTTGATCATGGTTTTGACTCTATCATTAACTTTACCTTCCAAGGAGAACAGGGTGGAGGTCCTGCTTATAGGCCAGCTACCATGGACAAAGTATTTACAGACTATGCGAATAAGATTAATAGTGATCCAAAATTTAACGTACTCAGCTATATTTCACAACATGATACAAGGTTGTACAAGAGAGATCAACTGATAGAAGGGGGCACCTATCTCCTACTTCTTCCAGGCGGGGTAGAAATCTTCTATGGAGATGAAACAGCCAGACCCTTTGGACCTCCTAGTTCTGATCCGCAACAGGGAACACGCTCTCCGATGAATTGGGAGGCAGTGAATACAGAAGTACTCATGCATTGGCAAAAACTAGGACAATTTAGAACTAGAAATACAGCCGTAGGCGCTGGGACTCACACCAAACTCAAGGATGATCCCTATACGTTTAGTCGAATCTACGAGAAAGATGAAGTAAAAAATGGAGTCGTTGTGGTAGTAGACGCTGAGGGTAGTACAACTGTAGATGTTTCATCGGTATTTGCGGAGGGTACCTCTGTGCAAAATGGATACACCAAAGAACAAACGAAGGTAAAAAATGGCTTGGTAACTTTAGATGGAGGCACTAGCGGATTACTCCTGATAGAGCAAGCACAACCATAGTAACAAAAAATGCTACAGTTTATTTGACTGTAGTATTTTTTGTGGAGAAAAAACAAAAAGTAATTGAAGTAAAAGATGTTTTACAGTAAAATAGGATGTGCTAATAAACTCAAGAAACTGGCATATGATGGAGGAAATTATGAGTAGTATATCAGGAAGTGGTTGTGAAACACTGATTCCTTTAGGAGAGCGAAAGCCTCTTAAGGATATTGAAAGAAGCCTTATTAAAACATATAGAAAAACGATTTGGACCCAATTTGTAAAGGCTGTAAAGGACTATCAATTGATCAATGAAGGGGATAAGATTGCTGTAGCCATTTCTGGAGGGAAAGACAGTTTGATCATGGCTAAATTATTCCAAGAACTACAGCGTCATGGAAAGTTTCATTTTTCCTTAGAATATATTGCGATGGACCCAGGGTATCATGCTACCAATAAAGCACTTCTTTTGGATAATTGTGCACATCTTAATATTCCGGTGATCATGTATGAATCAGGTATTTTTGGCGTAGTAGATGAGATTGCCAAGGAGTATCCTTGCTATATGTGTGCTAGAATGCGGCGGGGCTCTTTGTATGCCAAAGCGCAGGAATTAGGATGCAACAAGCTGGCATTAGGGCATCACTTTAATGATGTAATAGAAACAACCATGTTAAATATGATGTATGCAGGAAGTTTTAAAACGATGAAACCAAAACTAAAATCAAAGAATTTTGAAGGAATAGAATTAATCCGCCCGCTGTATTATGTGAAAGAAGAGGATATAAAAAGATATACAGTGGCGAACGGGATTTCTTGCATGAACTGCGGCTGTGTAGTGGCAGCCCAAAAAACTTCCAGCAAGCGGCGAGAAGTGAAAGAAATGATTGAGGAAATGAAAAAGAAATTTAATGATGTGGATAAATGTATTTTTCAGTCAGCACATAATGTGAATATGGATTCTATAGTAGGATGGGAACAGGGAGGAGAAAAATTTTCATTTTTGGACTCTTTTGAAGATCTCTGAAAGAGCTGTGGTAAGGCAAATAGATAAATCTTACAACAACTGCAAAAACGCGCTTGTACAAGGGGGAAGTGTTGTTGGAAGTTTTGGACGCGCTCTTTTGTTGCAGTTGTTTTCAGAGTTATCTATTTGCCTTACCACTAGATACTTTTTTTAAGAGATCTGTTTTTTTCTTGGGCAGTGCAGATTTAGATGTGGAGTCTTCTTTTTATTTTGTGTTTGATCTTGTCGGGGAGTTTATAATAAAGCCCGAAAAGTACGGTGGCGATGGAGGAAAGAACGATGAAGGCGATCATAGACCAGGAAGGTCGAATGGCTCGTTTTGCTTGTACATCAAAGATGATTTCTAGGGCAATAAAAAATATGGCTCCCACAATACAAAGATAAGCAGGGATAAAAACATATTGGTTTTTATGTTTGCTTTTTTTATAGAATGTGATAAACAATAAAGTAATGCATACGGATACAATCACAATAGGCAGGGCATAATCCCATGACCAACTTAGGATACCATCAAAAGAATCTAGCCGGAAGGTTAAAATGAGGGTAGTGATCCCAATGCCTAAAACGGACAGGTATGTATTTTTGACATAGCCAAAAAGAAAGAATAAATAGATCCATCCACAAATAATGCTGATGATACTATATCGAATCGCACGGTTTTGGAAGTGTACATAAGAATCCATAGAAAGCAAAACGAGTAAAGCACTGACAAATAAAATAGAAAGTGTAAAGAAAATTTGATTCTTGATTTTAACTAAAGTATCCCAATAAATATTTTCGGGTTGTGGAAATTTACTTTCCACAACTCTATTTTTTGTTTCATCTAGTAGTGTAGGCATAGGATACTGACATAAGGGACAGTTTTTGATTTTGGTATCTAATTCTACGCCGCATTTTGGACAGTAAGGCATATGATCACTCCCGATTGGTTTCTATTTTTATAGGAATATTCATCTTGCGAATTTTACAAAAAAACAATCTTTCAAGTTCAGTGGTGGGCGTCAAACTTCCAAAGGAGATATAGGTATGACCACTGTAAGTGACAACTCCTACCTTTAGCATATTGCCACGGCTAGGAGGAGGATAAAACTCTAAGCGTTCCACTAGATGTGCAATAGAAGGTGGAAGAGAAACTTGTCCTAGATTAGATATACTGCTAGTATAATTCCGTTCTCCGTATCGATAATATATAGTAGGCATTAAGAGATTTTTTATAGGCAGAGGAATCAAACGAATCCATAAGTTTTTTTCATTTTCTACATTTCGGTGGATATGCCGTTGTAGATTTTTATCATTTATAGTCATTGACATATAATGCTGCACATAGTCTAAAAGCTCTGTAAAAGAATAATGACCTAGGCGAAAATCGATTTTTGGTGTAATGCTTACAAAGAAATTCCGCATGGTTTTAGAGGGATAGAGTTTCCTTAAATTTACAGGGATATTCAGGACGACTGGATGCCTATTTTTTACAGGATGGGAATGCAAAAAATCTTGTATGGCATCAAAATATAGCGCCAAAAGAAATTGAGTCACGGTAGCATTATATTTTTTTGCTGCTTGGTACAGTAGATCAGAAGAGAGAATCCCCGTAATGATATGGTATTCTCCTTTGGTATTGAGTTTAAAAGGGAAATGAAATGCTTTTTTGAGCTTGGGAGGATTGGGTATATGGGGTGTATAATACTGATGAAAGGCATCCTCCGACTCATAATCCTGTGGCTCTTCTTGAGGGTTATAGATCGTATCGCTATACTGGCAAGCATACCCAAGTAAACGAAAGTATTCACAAAGCAGCGTTCCAAGAAATATGACAGCCCCATTTCCATCCGTGATGCTGTGCGATACTTCCACACTAATGCGGTTTTTATAATACAGAACTCGAAAAGGAAATGTTTTTTTGTTTTTATACAATAAAAACATACAAGGATAAAAAGTTTCCTCTTCCACCTGAGGATAAGATTTGGTGTATTCATAGTAATACCAAAAAAGCCCAAATTTAAGGTGTACTTTGTAGTAGGGAAACCTGTCAATCGTCCTATTGAGTGCTTTTTGTAATAACTTTACATTGACTTTTTTATATAAAGTGGCAGATACTCGAAATACAGTGGAAACCCTAGTGGATGCAATAGAAGGATAGAGTTTAGCAGCGTTATCGAGCTTGTACCATTCTTTTGTATGTGGCTTCATAAGATCACCTGATTCGTGGAGTATATAGTATGAACATATTTAGAATTATTATATAGCTTGCATGCATATAATACAACTTGATTGTGAAATGATTTAAAAGCTTAGAAATATATCATCTATCTAGGAGCACTTTTTATATTTCCTATCATACTATACTACTACATAAGGCAACTGAAAGAAAAACCTTTGCAAAGATGCTGCGGATATTTTGTCTCAGACAAGGAAGCAGGTTCCGTTGCTAGAGGTGCTCGCTACTATAGTAGCGCTATCAGCGGGTTCTGCTGACGCAGTATGATGCAAAATAGACCAGCAGATTGCAGAGTTATTTTTTTGAAGTTGCCTAAAATGGATAGAGGTGAAAAGGATGATGTGGAATGGGCAGATATATGGAGTTTTGCCAAATCTCCTATTAGAAGAGGTAAGAGGCATAGGGAGTATAGATAGACATCTATATACAGCAATCGTGAATCGTATAGGAGGTGTTCGGTGGGGTTATATTGATAAGACAGGATGGATGGTTATTGCTCCTCAATATGACTGGGCAAATGAATTTCAGCAGAATGGGTTAGCTGTAGTCAGTAAGGACGATTGGACTGGGGCTATTGATGGTTCAGGTCAATATGTCATACTGCCCCGTTATAGAGGAATCAATGATTTTTATGAAGGAAGGGCGATAGCCTACACAGATCATAGTGCCATATTGATAGATGAACAGGGAAATGAGCTGTTTAAGACAAAAGGGTATATCGGAAATATGCAGGAAGCAAGAGCTGTATTTTCACCAGGGGGTGAGGAGTGGAAGTATGGATATATTGACCATATGGGTAATATAGTGATTCCTCCAATATTTAAATCAGCCAATCATTTTGTAGGTGGAAGGGCAGTAGTCGGGGTAGAAGATGGCACTTATGCACTTATAGATCCTAGTGGCACAATCATCACGCATTTTCCCTATGCGTATGTAGGTGAATTAGGAGAAGGTCTATTGCCTTTCAAAAAAACGATGGAAGATAAGTATGGATATATCGATACATTAGGAAATGTAGTAATTCCTCCACAGTTTGAGGGGGCAGGGCAGTTCCAAAATGGCAGAGCTGTAGTGACTGCA
>CALKRZ010000208.1 GCA_937989765.1 uncultured Clostridia bacterium
CCACATAAAAGTCCATATTAGTATATATTTCTGATATAATAGAAAACAATAGAGATGTATTTTACAGAGATCCCAAAAATGAAGTAGAGGGGTGGGGTTTTATGGCATTAGATCTTGGATTTCTAATTCTTTTACTGCTGATGGTATTATACCTTATTTTCATAGAAATCTTTACGGTGATTTTTATGATTACAGGGATGTCCCGTACGAGGTCTATTTTTCAAGTGATCTCGATGCTTACAAATTCTGGATTTACCACTTCGGAAAGTGAAATTATCGTATCGTCACGAAAAAGGCGTAAGATTGCTATCATCATTATGATGTTCGGCAATATGTTTAATGTAGCGATTGTATCTTTGGTGGTCAATGCACTATTGTCTATTTCCAAAGATGGAGAGTTTAGCGTACTATCGGCTATTCTATATCTGATGATTTTTTTAATATTTTTAATCCTTGTAAAAACGCTGCCGTTTATTCGGGTGGCTTTTGATCGGAAGGTAAAGAAGATTGCCAACAAGGTGATGTTTAATCAGAAATCTAATTTCTTGTTGATTCTAGATAATTTTAATGGGTATGTGATCGTAGAGGTCAAGCTCGTAGAGGTACCAGAAATCTTTGTAAATAAGACTTTAATAGAATCGAGCATTAGCAAGGAGTATGGGATTAGGGTTCTAATTATAAAGAGGGGTGATAAGACGATTGGAGATATTACAAAAGATGAAGTGCTGCTAGAGCATGATCGAGTGACGGTGTTCGGACCTTTGGATCATATCATTAAAGTATTTAAACAGAAACCATCACATTATTAATAAAAATGATAATTAGGACAGAAAGGAAGGAAATAATATGAATGATCGTGGAGTAATGATTGTACCAATGGACCCATCAGAAAAGAAAGAAGTAAAAAAACTCATGCAATCCGTATTTCCATTTTTGATGCAGCTTTTCTTTTCTTTTACGCCGAATATTTTGGTGGCAAAAAAAGATGGAAAGATCGTAGGAGGGGTGATACTAAAGGTGTTTACCCTTTCCAAAAATAGAAAGTGTGGATTGGTAGCGTGGATTTTCTCAGATGTGTCGGCGAGGGGACTGGGTGTAGGGCAGAGGCTAGTAGAATCAGCCCTAGGGTTTTTTCAAGAGCAGGGGTGTCAAGATGTGTTTGCATCCGTAGAAGGATTTAATACTAGCTCTAGTAAGCTTTTTAGCACCAGAGGGTTTTCGCCTATTTCTCCATGGCAACAGATTCGGCGGTATGGATTTGATTATTTGCCTATGTTGTTTCATACATTTCATATGTTTGATGTGGGTCATTTTTTATGGGTAAAACCAGGTGCTTCACAAAAAGTTTCATCAGGAGGACAATGGATTGCTACATGGCTCCTTAATGCAGTGGCACTATATATTGCCATAGGTCGAGGCAGTGGTTTTACTAGCCTTTCATCCAATATCCCACTATTTGTGCTTATTTCTTTGGGGATTTTCTTTGGACTTCGTACGGTAGTGATGTTGGCTGCCGCCTTTGCACTAAAGATTCCTGTAGTATTTCGAATGTGGATGTCCGGTATATTTCTCACTACAGCGATTGCTCTTGTATTCGGTGGATACTTTCCCATTCCAGGCTCAATATATCCAGATCTAGAGGGATGGAGCTATAAGGAGCAAAAGTCCAAAATAGGAAAGCTTTCTTTAGTTGGCATTTTATCAGTCCTATTAGCAGTCTGGTTGGGCATCTTAGGAAAACAAAGTAGCATGGTTGGGCATTGGGACCCAAACTTCTGGAATATCTTTTTGAGTGTAGGGAAGATGATGTGTATCGTAGGAATTATCATCCCAGTATTTCCTTTATACTCGTATGATGGTAAACGGGTACTGGACTGGAATAAGGGAATATGGGCTATATGTGCAGGTGCTACGCTAGCTACAGTTTTTATGTAATCTCATTCTGAAGTAAGGCTAGGTAGAATGAGATCATTTTATCAGCTGATCATATAGGATAGGAGAACCAGAGCATGACAAAAGAAGAGTTTCAAGCAATGATGGAAAAGCTACCTAAGTCCTTGCAGATGTTAGGAAGAGAAAAATATTTTAACGCTGCAGTGCTAGTCCCTTTTGTGAGGATGGATGATGAATATCATCTGTTATTTGAAAAGAGAAGCGCGGGTATACGACAGGGCGGAGAAGTCTGCTTTCCAGGAGGCAAACATGATCCAGAGATCGACAAAGACTATGAACAAACCGCAGTGCGAGAGACGATGGAGGAATTAGGCATTCCCCAGAGCACGATATCCATTCTAGGAAGTCTGGGTACGGTCATTTCTTTGATTGGTGCAGTGATTGATGTGTTTGTAGGAACAATACAAATGCAAGACCTTACGGAGTGTAGGATAAACTTAGAGGAAGTGGAAGAAGTATTTACAGTACCCGTATCATTTTTTTTAGAGCATCCACCAGAGGAATATGAGGTGAGGGTAGAAACGCACTCATCTTATATAGATGAGGAAGGAAAACAAATACACTTGCTGCCAGCGAAAGAATTAGGACTTCCGCAAATGTATACGAAGCCTTGGGGAAAAAAGACGGAAAAAATCTATGTATATAAGACGAAATATGGACCCATATGGGGGATTACGGCAGAGATCATTTATGAACTTATGAAGCAAATAGGTATAATAAATTTATATTAAAGAAGGTATTTTAGCATGAAAGTAAATAAAAAATTTTTAAAATATTTTCTGATTATAGTAGTATTCATTTTAATAACGGGTTGTACAGAACAAACTTCCAGAGAAAGATTGCCAGAAGCAACTAAGGGTAAGCTTGATCTTTCATCATGGGATTTTAAAAAAAATGGAATTTTTCACCTGAAAGGCAATTGGGAATTTTATTGGGAGCAGCTTGTGGATCCTAAAGATTTTTCGGATGACAACACCCTAAAACCAGAATTTATCAAAGTGCCAGATGCATGGAAAGAGTATAATAGTGACGATGAAAGACAATCAGGAGACGGATTTGCAACGTACAGGCTCATAATAAACACTCCTTATCCAAATCAATCCCTAGGTCTTGATATTCCCAAAATATCAACGGCGTATAGGCTGTGGGTAAATAAAGACTTGTTAGTCACGAACGGTAGGGTGGGTATAACCGCGGATCAATCTATCCCCCAATCCCAGCCAACAATGGCATTTTTAAATTCTAGCGAAGGGGAGCTAGAATTGATCATTCAAATATCAAACTTCCACCAACATAATGGGGGAATACTTGAAAACATAAAGTTAGGAACGGAAGATCAAATCAAATTGACTGGAAATCGGCATATAGCCTTTGATCTTTTGGTTTTTGGCAGTCTTTCTGTTGTAGGGATTTACCACTTGATATTCTATTTTTATAGAAAAAAAGAAAGATCAAATCTTTATTTTGGAGTTTTTTGCGTCATAATTGGAATGAGAGCTCTTTTTGTTGGGGAATTATTTATTTTTCACTTATTTCCTGATTTCAATTGGGAAATAGCACTCAAAGCAGAATACTTAACTTTTTATGTAGGTACCCCTGTATTTATGTTATATTTGAAATCTATTATACCGAAAGAAATTTCAATGAAAGTAATTCAACTATCCGGAATGGTTACTCTTATTTTTAGTGTGCTCGTGGTATTCAATCCCGTTAAAGTATATGCTCAATATAATGTATTCTATCAAATTTTTGCAGTACTCATTATTAGTTACTTGCTTTATGCGATGGTTTTAGCATG
>CALKRZ010000209.1 GCA_937989765.1 uncultured Clostridia bacterium
GCAAATAAAGATACAGTGGCTATAGAAGTACAAGATAAAGACTCAAACTCTTTGCTTACTCATTATAGAAATATGATAAGGGTAAGACAATCCAATGAAGCGCTTATGAAAGGAAATATAAAAGCGTTAGAGTCAAATAGCAATCGTATAGTTGCGTATAGCCGTAATCGTATGGATGGAGAAATAGTGAAAGAAAGTGTAGTTGTGTTACATAACTTGTTTAACGAACAACAAACAATGAGTGTGACAGATGTAGATTTCTCTAAAATGAAAGTGATCTTTGAAAGTACTGCAGGTGTAAAAGTAGAGGGTGCAGAGATTACAATACCACCCTATACCACAGTGATATTGCAATAACTATATGATTTTCCTCCTTTACTTTATCACTTTAACATGATAAAATGTTCATAGTATCGAAGTAAAGGGGTTTTTTTATGAATGCCAAGATAAAAGATGAATCCATAGACCATCTTTTTGAAGCTATATTATTGCTTCATACAGTGGAGGAGTGTTATTGTTTTTTTGAAGATATTTGCACGATTCATGAAATACAATCCCTCGCTCAAAGGCTAGAAGTGGCGAAAATGCTTCGCCAACATAAGACGTATGTGGACATTGCAGAAAAAACAGGGGCATCTACCGCAACCATAAGCCGTGTGAATCGTTCGCTTAATTACGGGTCGGATGGGTACAAAATGATATTGGAACGGTTAGAGGATAAATACAAAGAAGAAGCATAGATGGCATGGGATCATGCATGTATGCTTCTTCTTTTATCTATCATATTCTTGCAGAGCCCTATATTTTTCTACACGGAGGCTTTATGATTGTTTTTTATGACGCTTCTAAGTCCTACTTCTTCATGATGCAAAATCCTTATCATATTACTAGAGTGCTTATATATACAGAGAATGGACAGTAAAATGCCAAGGATGGTGCACAAGAGAGGATAGTTCATAAAATACGTACATAGTGGTAAGAGGATAAATATTGTAATAGTACCCAATGAAATATAGTCAATAAGAAGTGTGATCAATACAATGGATAAAATGAGAATCAGTGCAATTTTGATATCGATGGCAAGTACCATGCCGATAAGGGAGGCAGCGCCTTTCCCACCACGAAATCCTAAATGGATAGGAAAGATATGACCTATGATGGTAAATGCACCCGCTATGAAGGGTAGGGAAATATCATTTGGAAACAAAAATCGCACACATAATACAGCAATGATTGCCTTTGAAATATCCAAGAAGGCAGTAATGATTCCATACTTAAAGCCCATAATCTGGGTCACATTGGAGGCGCCTGCATTGTGGCTACCCTGTTCCCTTATGTCAATATTTTTAACGATTCGTCCTATCATATAAGCTGTTTGAATACAACCAAAGGTATACCCTAGGATGACACATATAAGTATATTCAAGTAGTTCAAGTTAATCCCCCTTACAGAGTATGTTTGCTAAGGCAACTGAAAATAAAAACTTTGCAAAGATTTTATTTGAAGTTTCCTAAAGTATATCATATAAAGTTTGTATAACACAAAGGAATATTATGAAGATGTATGGTTTCACAAAAGATTTTTTCTGATATAATGGGAGAGATAATGGAAGGAGAAGTTTGTATGCATTTAGTAGATCATTTGAACCCCATGCAAAAAGAAGGGGTGTTACAGAGTAAAGGGCCTGTGTTATTATTAGCTGGAGCAGGTTCAGGAAAGACCCGAGTTTTAACGCATAGGATTGCATATTTGATAGAGCAGGGGGTTGCCCCATGGAATATTATGGCCATCACATTTACCAATAAAGCATCAAAGGAAATGAGAGAAAGAGTGGATGCCTTAGTGGGACAAGGTTCTGAGGATATATGGGTCAGTACATTCCACTCTTCTTGTGTACGAATTTTGCGAAGAGATATAGAAAAGATAGGATACGATAAAAATTTTGTGATCTATGATATGGATGATCAAGAAAAAGTAATGCGGGAATGCTTAAAAGAGTTAGATTTTAATGAGAAATTATTTACGCCTAAAGGTGTTATGGGAGAGATCAGTGCACAAAAGAATGAACTCATTTCTGTGGGTGAATATACAAAAAGAGCAGCCATTGATTTTCGTATGAGTCAGATTGCAAAGATTTATGCTTTATATCAAAAAAAGCTTCATAGTAATAATGCTTTAGACTTTGATGATTTGATTTTTAAAACGGTAGAGCTATTTACACTTCGACCAGATGTACTTACTGTGTATCAGGAGAAGTTCCGTTATATCATGGTTGATGAATATCAAGATACCAATACGGCACAATATCAACTGGTGAAATTATTAGCGTCTAAATATCAAAACCTTTGTGTGGTGGGGGATGATGATCAAAGTATTTATGGGTGGCGGGGAGCCAATATCCGCAATATCTTAGATTTTGAAAAGGATTTTAAAAATACCAAGGTCATCAAGCTAGAACAAAACTATCGTTCTACCAAAACGATTCTAGAAGCTGCTAATGCCGTGATCCAAAATAATATAAGTCGTAAACCCAAAGCATTATGGACAGAAAATGAAGAGGGTAAAAGTATTCGCATTTTTAAAGGGATGAATGAATATGAAGAAGCCCAATATGCGGCAGAAGAAATCGTTCGCCAAGTAGAGGAAGAAGGAAGAGAATACAAGGACTTTGCTATACTATATCGTACCAATGCGCAATCCCGTGTCTTGGAAGAACATCTTCTTCGAAAGACCATTCCATACCGTTTATTGGGGGGCGTACGATTTTATGAGCGAAAAGAAATTAAAGACATTATGTCATACTTGAAAGCCATATACAATCCCGCCGATGATATTGCTGTCAAAAGAATTATTAATATTCCAAAGCGAGGGATCGGAGATACAACGATTGATAAAGTAATGAAGCAGGCAGCAGCTACAGAGTCTAATTTCTTTGATGTACTTACCTATAGTGATGAAATTCCTGATTTACAGAGAAGTGCAAAAAAATTAAAGGAATTTTCTAAAATGCTTATTACGCTGCAGGTAAGGGTGGAAACGATGAGTGTGGTGGATCTCATAGAAGAAATATTAAATATCACTGGGTATGTAAGGGAGCTAGAACTAGAGAATACAGAAGAAGCCAGAGGACGTATTGACAATATAAAAGAATTAATATCTAAAGCAGCGGATTATAAAAAACGTGTGGACGAACCAAGTCTTACAGGGTTTTTAGAAGAAGTATCTTTGGTGGCAGATATTGATAATTACCAAGAAAATGCGAATTCTATTGTTTTGATGACACTCCATAGTGCGAAAGGATTGGAATTTCCTTATGTGTTCATGACAGGATTAGAAGAAGGTATTTTTCCAAGCTATCGAAGCATGACCTCAGGGGAAGAAAAGGATGTAGAAGAAGAACGGCGGCTGTGTTATGTGGGAATTACAAGGGCAAGAGAAGTGCTCTATATTACGCATGCTCAGTCTAGGATGCTCCGAGGCATGACACAGTACAATAGTCCATCACGATTTATACGAGAAATTCCTGAACATTTTGTAGAAGAAACCAAAAAACCAGTTGTTGAAAAATCTGTTCCAAAGGCTAACACAACAACCAGAAAAGCTTTACCAGTACAGGCCAGAAAATTCGTTCAAAATGCCAACACTTTTACGATGCCAACACCCAAAAATGTAGTTTTGAATTTTGGGCAAGGAGATGCAGTGCAACATAAAAAGTTTGGGGTGGGTACTGTACAAGCAATTCAGCCAGCAGGAGCTGATTATGAAGTAACCGTTTTTTTTCCTCAATCTGGGGCAAAGAAGCTCATGGCTCAATTTTCAAATCTTAAATCAGTATAATCAAGAAAAGAATTCCATTTACAAAATGGAGTTCTTTTCTTGATTATACTGATTTA
>CALKRZ010000210.1 GCA_937989765.1 uncultured Clostridia bacterium
TATATATTTGCCTTACCACCACATACTTTTTCTGAGATCCTGTTTTTCTATCCTTTTATCGCTTAGAAGTATATCCCAAGTGATCCATAAAGCGTTCAAAACCGGCTTTACCTTGTTCATCCCGTTTATAGACCCCTGCATCTAGGAGTACATCCATAAACTTTTTCCCCACTTCTTGATGAATATACGCTTCTGCTTGTTTTGATTCTACTGATGTACCGTATACGGATACCAACTGTTCAATCCACGCTTTATGTTTATAAAGCATGCTATTTGGCGTATCCGATAATAGATTCACATCATAAGGCATTTGCCCTGTGAGGATTTTTTGTATTTCTCCCAGTTCTACCTGTAGACGACCTGGAAGTACGGCTAGTCCCATGACTTCGATCAAGCCAATATTCTCTTTTTTGATATGATGCAGATGGGCATGGGGATGGAATATCCCATCGGGGTACTCTTCTGTTGTCCTATTATTTCGAAGTACTAGATCGAGCTCTAGCTCTCCTCTACTATTTTTGCGTGCAATAGGCGTTACTGTATTATGTGGCGTGCTTTCAGTAAAGGCAAGTATATCCACAGTTACATCACTATACTGTCTCCATGCATGAAGAATGCGGTTTGCTGCCTCTAGTAGTTCTGCTTTATCCATACTCGATAAGCGGATCACAGACATAGGCCACTTTACAATCCCTGCCGTAACACTTGGTATACCTGTATGCAGATATTCTTTTTCTACAGGCGCTTGTGCCATAGGAAATATATGTCGGCCGCCTTGGAAATGGTCATGCGTCAGTATAGATCCCCCTACGATGGGTAAATCTGCATTAGAACCGATAAAGTAATGCGGAAATTGTTCTACGAAATCAAACACCCTTTTAAATGTATCTTCCTCGATCTTCATAGGGATATGTTCATTACGAAACACAATACAGTGCTCATTATAGTAGACATAGGGAGAATACTGAAAATGCCACTGTTCCCCAGACAAAGTGAGAGGAATGACCCTATGGTTTTGTCTGGCTGGGTGATTTAGATTGCCTGCAAATCCTACATTTTCTACACATAACAAGCATTTGGGATACCTCGTTTGGGCTAGGGCTTTTGCTGCTGCAATTTCTTTTGGATCCTTCTCAGGCTTAGATAGATTGATAGTGATTTCTAATTCTCCATACTCAGTATCACTGCGCCAGTATAGGTTCTTGGCGATTCGGTCCATTCGGATATAGTTAGAGTCCTGAGATAATGCATAAAAATCATCGGTTGCTCTTTCTATCGAATCTTTTTCTGCTGTTTTAAAAAATCTCCTGCTAACCTCGGAGGGTCTTGGAAGAAGTAGACTCATAATTTTCGCATCTAATAGATCTCGATACCCTACAGTATTTTCAGGAATGATCCCCTGTTCTGCAGCATATTCTAAGATTACCGATAACACTTCCATCGCATTATCTAGTTCTTCTTGTGGAATCTGTCCTTCATACGGTTCTGCGATTTCTAAAAGATCTAATAAGGCATTTCGTGTAAAAATTACATCCTCTGGCTCTAGCAAGCCTCTTTGTACTCCAAACTGCAAGAGCCGCTCCAGTTCTTTTGCAATACATACTGACTCCATGCCTACACCTCCTTTGATTCATAGCCATTGGGGTGATTTTTATGCCAATTCCATGCACTTTCTACGATCTGATCTAACGAGTTGTACCGTGGACTCCATCCTAATTCTCTTATGATCCGCTCAGAGGATGCCACTAGCACCGCAGGGTCTCCTGCTCTTCTTGGGGCAATTTCTGCTGGAATTTCTTTGCCAGTTACTTTTCTTGCGATGTCTATGACCTCTTTTACAGAAAAGCCTTTTCCATTGCCTAGATTGTATACTTCACTACTTCCGTCCTGACGGAGTTTATCTACCGCCAAGATATGCGCTTCTGCTAAATCAGTGACATGAATATAGTCTCGAATGCAAGTACCATCTTCTGTTGCATAGTCCTCTCCAAATACCATAATCTTATCTCTCTTACCTAGCGCTACTTGAAGAATAATGGGGATCAAATGGGTTTCAGGCGCATGATCTTCTCCGATTCTGCCTTCTATATGTGCACCTGCTGCATTAAAGTATCGAAGCACCACATGCTTGATGCCATAGGCATTATCCGCCCATTTTAGCATCTTTTCCACTGCTAGTTTTGTTTCTCCATACGGATTGGTAGGGATGGTTTTATCATCTTCTTGGATCGGAATATTTTCTGGCTCTCCATAGGTAGCTGCCGTAGAGGAAAAAACAATCTTGCGAACATTATATTGATGCATTTTCTTTAATAGACAAAGGGTTCCATATACATTATTATCATAGTATTTAAAAGGCTCAGTCACACTTTCTCCAACTAAAGATTCTGCCGCAAAATCAATTACTGCATCGATTTGGTTTTCTGTAAACACGCGGTCTAAAAATGCATCATCCCGCAGATCTCCTACATAAAGTGTAGCACCTTCTAGGACTGCTTCTTTATGACCTTTTTGGAGATTATCTACTACGATTACTTCTTCCCCTCTTGCTAGTAGTTCTGCTACTGTATGACTTCCTATGTACCCTGCTCCTCCGCATACTGCAATTGCCATAATCCATTCCTCCTTTTTATTTAAAACCTCTACAAAACGATGTGGTGTAGCGACGATATCCTTTTCCACAAATCCTTTACTTATACTCTTTTTGCTCCATCGCCCACTTCTGCTATATAAAATTCAGCCGTAAGACCTGTTTTGTTTTTGTATTGTTCTCCTACTTGGTGAATAAAGTGCTCTACAGCCTCTTCTTTTACGATACTGACTGTGCAGCCCCCAAATCCAGCGCCTGTCATACGTGCTCCGATCGTGCCCTCTACAGCCCATGCCGCTTCTACTAAGGCATCCAGTTCTTTTCCCGTTACTTCATACAAATCCCGTAAGGATATATGAGACTCATCCATAAGTTTCCCAAATCCTAATATATCTCCTTGGGACAATTTAAACACTGCTTCTTTGACTCGCTGATTTTCATAGACTACATGAGCCGCCCTTTTTTGAATGACTTCACTCTCAATCAGATATTTATGTTGTTCAAAAGTATCTACATCCAGATCCCCTAGTGCTGTAATATTTAACTTTTGCTGTAACACTTGCACTGCATTTTCACATTCTGCGCGTCTTTCGTTATACTTAGAATCCAGCAGACCTCTTCGCTTATTGGTATTCGCGATGACCAACTTAGCATCCTTTAATACAACTGGCGTATATTGATATTCTAGGGTATTACAGTTTAAGAACATGGCTTGATCTTTTTTGCCCATACCTACAGCAAACTGATCCATGATGCCGCAGTTTACGCCTGCAAATACATTTTCTGCTCGTTGTGATAGTTTTACTAGATCGATCATTTCCATATTGCAACCGTACAATTCATTGATCAGTACCGCCGTTACCAATTCTATAGATGCGGAAGAAGACAGTCCCGCACCATTGGGGATATTTCCGTCAAAGAGTACATCAAATCCTCTGAGTTCACATCCTTTTTCCTGGAACATAGCAATGACCCCTTTGGGATAATTGGTCCAGTCATGTTCCTGCACATAAGTAATATCCTCTAGTGTAACGGATACTTGCAAGTCAAAATTCGTAGAAGCAAATCTTATCATGCTATCACTGCGTTTTTTTGCCACTGCATACGTACCAAAGCTGAGCGCACAAGGAAACACATACCCTCCATTATAATCTGTATGCTCTCCGATTAGATTGACCCTGCCCGGAGCATGAAAAACCTCCAATTCTCCTTCTGTGTCACCAAATACTTCTACAAATCTGACTTTCAATTCTTGTATTTCCATCCTCATTCTCCTCTCTATAGAAAAGCTTTTCTTATTGATGTTTTAATAACCTGCAGCTCTACATAGGGCTACAGGAATCTCTTTTGACAAGCTTTGTATCTAGTATAATTTTTTTATAGTTTTTCATTTTCTTTTGAGCCAAGTCCTGCAACATATCTGCTGCCAACTGTCCTAGCTTATACATATTTTGATCTACTGTTGTGAGTTTAGGTTGGCTCAGTTGTGAAATAATAATATTATCATAGCCAATAATAGACAGTTGTTCTGGAACCTTGATTCCTAGACGTTGGGCTGCATATAAGGCTCCCGTAGCCATCCAGTCATTACAGGCAAATATCGCAGTGGGTCTTGGTGATTCTTTCAGTTTTTCATATATTAGTTCAGTACTCAAGGCTACTGTCTGTATGCTATTACCTGCTTTAATAGAAAGCACCTGATCCTTTCTTGCTAGGATATTGTGCTTGTTCAACACATCATAAAAAACTTCTTCTTTCAAATCATAGGAATAGCTATGGTCTCCCCGAAGTAGTACTATATTTCGATGCCCCATATCAATCAAGTACTCTAGCGCCTCAATCGTTCCCATTTCTTCATCATTGAGTACAAAGTTGCACCGAATACCTCTATGATATCCATTAATCAATACAAAAGGAATTTGCTTGGTGATTGCTTCATAAAAACCACTTTTTATATTTTCTGTTTGGGGGTCTATGCTAATAATCCCATCTACCCGCCGCTCCATCAAATTCTGTACATACGCTTTCTCAGCCTGGACTTCTCCCTCTGTATCACATAGCAGTACTGTATATCCACGCTCTTTGAGGGATCGGTCAATACCCTTGACAACAGTAGGAAAAAAGAGGTTCGTAATACTTGGAACTAAGACACCAATACTATATGTCTTTTTTTGAATCAAACCTCGTGCCAATGAATTGGGGGTAAAATTGAATTTTAGAATCGCTTCTTCCACTCGTTTTCGGGTTTCTTCTTTCACTGGATAATTATTGTTGATGACCCTAGAAACGGTTGTAATGGATACCCCTGCTTCTCTTGCTACATCCTCAATGGTGATTTTCATTTTATACACCTCAGCCTCTATACGTAAGAAAACCTTTGCTATTTTTATTATAGTACAATTATCGTGGTATTTCAACTTTGTTTTTTGATTTAACTCCTATTTATTTTATGGTATAATAGGCATATATATATTTCTGAATGTTTCAAAAAATAAAGGAGGGCACATATGGATCGAAACAATGCAATTTTACAAAATGAACGTGAAGTAAATGTATTAGTGTTAAGATTTTTTAGGTGGGTTTTGCTGCTTTTCCCCACAGCTTTAGTACTCAACGCACTAAAAGTATTCATTGTTCCATGGGATCAGGCTGTTCTACTCATTTCTGTCGGTATGATTGCTTGTAGTGTCCCTCTTGTCTACGGTAGACTATCCACAGATCTTAAAAAATTAAAGTATATTGCTATATTTTGTGCTATTACTTTAGTGACATTATTGTATAGCTTTGTGTTTGTAAATGTAATGTTTTTTTGGATGCTTCCCATTGGCTTGGCCTGCTTATATTTTGATGTCAAACTGGTCAAGTGGACATTCCTCTTTCTACTCCCTGGTCTATTCATTGGAGAGATCGGCTCCATCCTTACTCAACAAACACTCATAGCTGCCTGGGAATGGATTCCTTTGCATATGATCAGCTTTTTGATACAGCTCTTGGTATTAGCCTCTATATTTATATCTTTTACCCAAAGAGCAAATAAAATGCTCTTTGATACGCAACAACTTTTGGATCATATTCACACTCTTTTTTCTAAAGCCAATATCACCTCTCAAAACTTAGAGGGATCTGTCAGCATTCTCTTACAAAATATGGATCAGTCTAGTAAGGCTGTAGAGCAAATATCGAAGTCCATACAATATATCGCCAGTGACTCCAAAGTATTCCTAGATAATATTCATCAAACGCATGGTACAGTTTCTGAAATCGCAGGAGAGATCCAAGAAATAGCTCATCACACAAGACAAAATATCACTGCTACCCATGATATGTCTCATATAGCCCTAGAAAACAAAGCTGAACTCCTAAGATCTGTCAAAGAAATGCAGCAAATTGAAAGCTTTACTGAAAAAACAAAAGAAGCCATCATGACACTGGCTACACGTTCCGAAGAAATTCAGCAAGCAATTTCACTCATCACTCATATATCCCAAGAAACTAATTTATTATCTCTTAATGCTTCTATCGAAGCAGCTCGTGCTGGAGAGGCTGGAAGAGGTTTTGGTGTAGTCGCTACAGAGGTTAAAAAATTAGCCGATCAATCTGCTGAATCTGCATCACATATTGCCCATATCTTGCAAAGTGTGGCTACAGATGCCGAACACGCTGTTTCCTCTATTGAAGATACACATTATGTGGTAGTTCAAGGGCTATCTCTCATTCAGAGTACTACAGAAACTTTTGATAAAATGCTGTCTATGCAGCAATCTCTGGCGACACAACTTGAACATACTACCGCCTTAGTCCAGCAACTTAATCTACAAGGCAGTGATATCAGCACTACAATGAATGCACTTGAGCAAATGAACTTGTCTAATTATGAAAACATTACAGATATCTCCGCATCGATTGAACAACTGTCCGCTAGTGCTTGTGAGGTGGTCGGATATATAGAAAATATTGATGAAAAAGCAAAAGAATTAGCAAACATAAAAGCTTTTTAGCATCGGCAGCATAAAACAGAGGGTATAGATCCATGTGATCTATACCCTCTGTTTTTATGCTGCCTATTTACCTATAGGCATTTCTTTATCTTTGGAAGAAGAGTATTCATATCCAATCACTTTCTTTTCATCATACAACAAGAAGAAGAGCAGTCCTATCAAACAAAATATAGCTGCTGCTGTGGTCGTTAAGCGAATGCCAAGATCATTGCCTACATCTTTTCCGTAATGAAGAAGTCCTGTGAACATAAACATCGCCATCATTTGCCCTACTTTAGACATAAACGTTCTGGCGGCAAAAAACATGCCTTCTCTGCGGTCTCCTGTTTTTTTGGCATCATATTCGGCAATGTCAGAAAGAACTGCATTGGGCAGAATGCCAAAGATAGCCATAGGCAGAGAGGCAACTAATACCAACAAATAAGCCTGTGCTGTGCGAGAAAGAGGCACAAATCCTTTTCCCATAAAAAAACTCAGCGCATACATCGCGATAAAAATCACAAAAGCAAAAATAAGTAGTTTCTTTTTGCCATACTTTTTAGCACCTATATTTACAAAAGGATAAAACAATAAGGATGCACCCGTCATCACGATAATAAGAAGACCCGATAATGCCTCTGGCTGCTCTAGAAGCACCGTTACATAGTATAATAAACCTGTCTGAAATACAGTGAGTGCTAAAAAATAAGCAAGATCTGATATGGTAAATACTCTAAAATCCTTGTTCTTAAAGGTACTAATCACGGATTTTAACATATCTGTATCAGAAGGTTGACTATCACAATATTCTTTTTCATTGATGCAAAACACAGGCACTAGTAAGCATATAAGCGCAAATACACCTAAAATAATAAAAGTAAGCCGTATAGCCAATAGTTTTTCCATCCCCTGACCTACGAAAATACTCCAAATACCCGTAGCTTGATAGGCAATCGCTGTACCCACAATAAAGGTTAGCGAGATATACGTAGACAAATTAAGTCGTTCTGTAGGGGTATGTCCAAGCTCTGACATCAATGCAAAATAGGGTGTTACGTACGCAGTATAAGCTAAATAGTATAGAAACATCGTACCTGCAAGCCAAATAATATTCAGTATGCTAATTTCCATAGCCGGAACCCAAAAAATAAGAATAGTAAACACCGCAAATGGAATAGCAGACATTCTCATAAAGGATATTCTTCTTCCTTTCGGTGATTTGCAGCGGTCACTACGAGATGCAATCCAAGGATCTGTGATGGCATCAAATAATCGTCCCGTAGCAGTGATTAATCCAATAATCGTAAGAAACCCCCATATAGCGCCTTGAGGAATCAGTGTTGGAATGCCCGCACTCTCTGGCGGAGCATAAAAATAAACTAAATATGTCCCCACTAAACCTGCCAGAATAGACCACCCTAGTTGACCTATCGCATAAGCAATTTGCTTTGAAACTGGCAAACTTTTTTTCATGTCAATCCCCCTTAAGTATTATGATAGAAAACCTTTTATGTGAAAAGTATACAATTATATTTCTATTTCTTCAATACAAATTTGCAATTTGTATAAAAAACCCTCTATGTAAACGGCTATTGCTTTTTCTATATATTGCTTTTTTTCATATTTTACAATATAATGTTATTTACAGTCTTGTGCAAATCATTCTCGTGAATGATCTGCAAAAAAGGGGAAATGTATGATGTTCAGATACAAGCCTGCCCTACTTTTCTTTATATGTTTATTTGCATTACTAGATACCTTTACTGCATTTGCTAAAGATATTCATATTCCTGTAGATTCATTAGGAAAATATCAATTTAATGATCATCCTTCTTACTCCATCGAAACCCTAGACGATTCCACTTGGCCTACCTTTGAGTTTTCCCACAAAAAAATCCCCCATGACCTAGACCAACAAAATCGTATATTGTGGGTAAGACAGCGGTTTACTGTTCCTACAGAGCTCAGGGATGAAAGTCTTATGTTATACCTAGGCAGTATTACTAACGGTCACGAAGTCTATATGAATGGGCATCTGCTCGGCAAAAGCCTTTCTACTACCCAATTTTTCAACGACTGGAATAGAAAACATGCCTATAGACTTCCATCAGAATGGCTTTACTATGGTCGCGAAAATGTGCTAGCCATCAAAACATATAGCAACTACGAATATGGACCTGGAGAACACTTTTTTATTGGTTCGTATAATCAAGTGCTCCACCGAGTACAACTTTATAACACTTTTTTCCTAACCTTATACTTTGCTTTAAGCATTTCCTTGATTTTAATTGCTTTATATTTTTTTAGTATTTATATGAAAACCCGCATTACAAAGAAACATATCTATTTTTCTTTGATCTGTGGATTTGCATCGATATATTATACTAACTACTATGTATATGCAGCACCGTTCTCTTATTTCCTCTTTCAAAAAATCATTTTTACATCTCTGCATCTATTTTTAATTTTTTTTCTACCGTTCCTTAAAGAGTTTTTAAACCAGCGCTTTAATGCCTTTGATAAATGGCTGTGTATTGTAGAGCTTACTATTTCTTTTGTTGGTGCTCTATTTGCACCCTCTCTTCAAGCGTATTATATTTTTAGAACCTATTATATTACCTTCATGCTTATTAATATATTTTATTATGTCTGGCTTTGCATAAAAGCTTTACGCTCTAAAAACAACACTGTACTTCGTTTGGGTGCAGGTTTACTATGTTTATTAACTTTTACGTTTCATGATATGTATTATGAAATTATTGGGC
The DNA here is from genome assembly GCA_937989765.1 of uncultured Clostridia bacterium. Classification (GTDB taxonomy): domain Bacteria; phylum Bacillota; class Clostridia; order Lachnospirales; family CALKRZ01; genus CALKRZ01. Next base: position 9,333 of record CALKRZ010000210.1, read on the forward strand.
AGGTTCCTGCCATTGGGGTACATCTAAACGGCTACGCACTCATTGTTTTTCTTATTTTTATTTCTTTTGATCTTGTCAAAGAATATAATGAGCTTTACTTAAAGGCTAGTACAGATGGTCTTACAGGTCTCTACCATCAAAACTATCTCAAAAATGCCTTAAACGAAATCTTTATGTTACGAAAAGAACATGAAATCTATTCTTTCATCCTATGCGACATTGACTTCTTTAAGAAATTTAATGATACCTATGGACACCTCATGGGAGATCATGTGATTCGAGAAGTAGCTAAAGTACTAAAAAATAATAGCCCCAAAAATGCATTGGTTGCACGGTATGGTGGTGAAGAGTTTGCTGTACTTCTAAGAAATGCAGATGCAGCACAAGCAACAGAACTTGCTGAAAAACTACGCCATTCCCTAGAAGAATATCCCTTATGCTACAAAGAAACGGATATTGTACACGTTACTATAAGCATAGGCGTATCTACTACTTCAGCAGAGTCTTGTATTCTTCACTCTGAAATCTTTATTGAGCAGGCTGACCAAGCTTTATATCATTCCAAAGATCAGGGACGAAACAGAGTTACTCATTATGAAAAAATGACTCCTTCTTCTACAAGCTCTCTGGGAAGTGTGCAAAAAGGTCTTGCATTGTGTGATTTTAAGGATAATAAACCTATTCTTCTTATTATTGAGAAACGAGCAGGCACAAGCAAGGTGAATACGTGCCTACGAAACGCTCTGCCTATCTTATTAGAACCATTTCATATCATACATATATGCGGCAAAGAAAATGTAGATCCGACACTACAGTGCTTATCAGGATATGTACAATACGAGCTCATGCCTGAAGGATTTATGCACATATTTGCAGCTGGAGATTTGGTCATATCCCGCGCAGCTGCTCAAGAGATTGGAGAACTTATAATAAATAAAAAACCAACTATTTTAATCCCCTCTTCCGCTTCTACTGATCCTGACTCCATCACGAATGCCAAGGCTTTTTCAAAACAAGGCTTTGGGAAATTAATACTAGAACAACACCTTACAGAAGATACTCTTATTCAAGGGATTATTGAAGTATATAAAAACAAAGAACAGTATATCCAAAAAATGAATTCCAAAAGTTTACCTATTATTTCTAAAGACACCTTGAAGACATCCGTGAATCTACATGAATCTGTTAAAAACATTGATATGTGATAAAGGGGGCTTTTCATGATGAAGCCAGTATACGGGTTCTTAATTATGGATCAAAATGAAGATTGTTGGCTTATTTCCTGTAACAATTTAAAAGATAGCAAACTTGTACTAGATGAAATCCCAGATATTTGTAGCCCGTTGGAGATTGTCACTTTATATCACTTTGCTTCTGTAAATCCTGCCAAAAGTTACATTGATTCTGGAGCAACCCTCGCTTTATTAAATGCAAGTGGAGAAAAAGAACTATGCAGAATCAATATGATTACCAAACGCATTATCTCTTTATCCTCATAAGTTACGGTCTATTTAAATGAGCCCAATAAAAAAACTGCCTAGGCAGTTTTTTTATTGGGCTAAGAAAGCTACTATTTTTTTATGCATATATTCTCTTTCAGGACCTAGGGTACAAACATGTTTGGAACGATCGAGCCATAGTATTTCTTTATGTTTAGATACAGCTCCTTGATAAATGATCTCTGCACTAATAGGCTCTACTGTTTCGTCTTTTCTAGATTGTATGACCATGATGGGACAAGTAATAGACCCTAGACCCTTACGAGCTGTGCGTATAAGAGTGAGTAGGTGTGGAACACACTTTAGGGGTGCTTTAGGATATCCTGCTGAATATGGATGACCTAGCTCATTCTCTCCTAGTGGTCCCTCTTTCCATTCTGAATACTTTTTGAAATACTTTGCAATCGGCGTTAAATAGGTAAGCTTATCCTGTACTCTAATGGGTGCATCGATCGCAATCACTTTGTCGACAGGGTAAGTCTCTGCAAGAATTAATGACAAGATCCCACCCATAGACAGACCCATCACATACACCTTTTTGCAGCGACTACGAAGCTTTCCATATTCTTCGTGTGCTGTTTTAAGCCAATCTTTCCAAGTTGTCTGTTCCATATCCTCTACACAGGTTCCGTGACCTTTGAGCAAAATTCCACTTACTGTATATCCTTCTCTATGTAGTTCTTCCCCCAACAACCGCATTTGAGCTGGTGATGCTGTGAATCCATGGATGAGCAAACATCCTATGTCATTTCCTTCATAAAAAAAAGGTTTTGCATATTCATGTACATATTTCATTCTTCATCCCCTCCCCCTCCATTATACTATATTTTTTTATAAACTCAATGTATTTTATTTTCTGATTTCATCCACTTACTATCTTGCATAATAGCATTTTTTCAAATATATGGTAATCCGAATACATTTCTAGTTTATAATAAAAAAAATGCGAGAAAGCCTCGCATTCTTAAAGTATACTGATTAAGTTTTGGGCTCGCTTTACTCGAACGAGTGCTTCTAAAAGAAGTCTTTCTCTTTCCACAAGTTGATCTAATTTCTTTTTGACACCTTCTTCATAATACCATTGCCATTGACTTTCGTTAAAATTTATGTCACTTAAATTCTTAATTTCATCTTTTGCTTTTGTATATACGGGACTTAACATATACATTCCTCCTTACAATAATACAATTTTTATTATGTTTTCATATTTCATAATAAAAAAATATTGTAGGAAAGTCAATGCTTTTTACATAAATTTGATATTTATTTAACATATATTTAATATTCCTGTACTATTTGTTTTAGGTGATAGGCTGTAAAATATAATTATTCGTAGTGCACTTGGCACAATACAACCCCTTGAGCTGGTGCTGTTTCTCCTGCATATTTTCTTTCTTTGTGGGCTAAGATCTCTGGAATACATTCTGACTGCAGTTTATGAAGACCTACCTCTATCAAGGTACCTACCATGATTCTCACCATATTGTACAAAAACCCATCGCCATGAAAAAGAATTCTTATCTCTTGCTCTTCTTCCCATATTTTAATGGAATATATCGTGCGTACCATAGATTTTTTAGTCTT
>CALKRZ010000211.1 GCA_937989765.1 uncultured Clostridia bacterium
GAAAAGCGATTGTATAAAATGAGGTAAGGCATCTTCAAAAAATATACACAGCATCTTGACTCGTTAATTTCTTTCAGATCGCTAATTGAAAATCCTTTCCTTATGTAGTAAGATAGGGTTAGATCAATGAGGTATCATAGTGAGTAGTATTTTCTTTGCCAGACCTTAGTAGGAGGGACAGACTTGAGCAGAAAAAAGAATTCCCTTAGTGCAAAGGGAATAAAGTGGGTAGCTATACTTCTTATAGGAGTCGCGGTAGGCATGTTATTCTATATGGAGAATATGGATCAAAGTTTTACTAATGCTCTAGACTTAGAACCCAAAAAAGCTCAATTAAAATCTATGGATCATGTAATGGCATTTGACCCTGGGAGTCGGGTGAATTATGGGATCTATAAGAATGATTTCTTTCAATGCTCAAAAGATGGATTAAAAAAATTCACAGCATCCAAAGATGAAAAGTGGAATGAGACATATACACTGAATTCCCCGATCATAGTTACAGAGCAGTCCATTATTGCTGTAGGAGAGCGAGAAGGCCGTCGCATATATGTGTTTAATGAAAGTGGAAAACTTTTTGAAGCATCTACGGAGCATCCCCTTATAAATTTTGCTGTGAATAAGCTCGGGTATTTAGCTGTAACGCAGCAGACTAAAAAAGGATATAGCATTCTTGTATTTACCAACAAAGGAGAGCAACTTTTAGGACCTATATTTGAAGAGCCTCAAATCTATCCTGTAGGAATGGATATAAGTGATGATGGGAGAATTCTAGCTGTAAGTTGTTTGGATGTATCGGGTACCAAGATGAGATCTAGTCTAGTGTTTTATTATCTTTGGAAAGAAGAAGGGAAATCATTTCAGGATAATATGTTTGCGGCATTGAATAAGGAAGATATGATAGATCTAGTGATTCCTACGATTGGATATATGGAAGACAATACACTGATCGCAGTGGGGGATAAACGGATTATTGCAGTAGATGAAAAAGGAAATGAATTATGGAGTCGTGTGCTTTCTAATAAAATCCACCATGTCTCTCTGCAACCCAAAAAAAATTTTGTAATCGCTTTTGGAGAAAGTTTTCCTGGAGAAAAGCCAGGTGGCGAGAATAGGATTGTTTGGTATAATCTAAAAGGAGAGATCACAGCTGATTTTTCAGTACAAAAAGAGGTCACTCATTTATATGCAGATGAATATGGAGCCGCATTTGGAACGACGAGAACCTTTTATGGATCTAACACCCAAGGGAAATTGTTATGGGAATATACTGCTACAAGAGATATAAAACAACTTCTTCCATTTGAGGATAAGAAAAGAGTGTTAGTTGTCTATAAAGATCAAGCTGAAGTGATGGAAGTAGTACGATAGAAAGAAGGTGATGTTTTGAATTGGGTGGATATAGCTGTTGTTGTAATTATTGTATCGAATATATGGGTGGCTCATAAGAGGGGATTTGTTTTAACTTTTTTTAAATTTACTTCTTCCATACTATCTCTAGTATTAACGTATAAATTATATCCCGTAGTTAGCTCGTATTTAAGACAATCTACAGGATTGTTTCCTTATCTGAAAGCTGCTGTAGGAGGATCTATGCAGCTGAATGAAGCAGCCAACCAAGTGACTTTGCAAGCGCAAACTCACTTTATCCATAATTTAAAGATGCCCGATATTTTTAAGACAGCGCTTATCGCTAATAATAATCCAGAAGCATATAATATTCTTGGTGTAGGCAATTTGAAAGAATATGTGGCTGGGTTTATCGCTAATATTTGCATCAATATTATCTCTATGTTTCTTGTACTGATCATAGTTACAATAGGGCTTAGGATGATTATTTCGGCGATAGATATAGTATCCAAACTCCCAGTTTTGAATTCAGTCAATAAACTGGCAGGAATTGCGATCGGTTTTGTAGCAGGGATCATACATATCTGGATACTGTGTATTTTGTTAACATTATTTTATACGAATTCATTCTTTATACCAGTCTCTGAAGCTGTGGATCAATCAATTATTGCCCGATATTTTTATGAATACAATCTTTTACTTGCCATGGTATCAAAAATTTTCTTTTAGGGTGTAAAGATGATTGACAAAAGCCTATTAAATTGATATACTTACTATGTTTTAATAAGTGAATATGCTCATCAAGAGAGGTGGAGGGATTGGCCCTATGAAGCCCGGCAACCCGCATATATGCGAAGGTGCCAATTCCAGCTGTGTATTTAGCAGCAAGATGAGAGAGAAGCATAGAAGCCTCTTTCGTCGTGAAAGAGGTTGTTTTATTGTACGGGTATATATTTCCTTTGACTATGACATAGAAAGGGGTAAGTCCATGATTCGAATACAGAATGTTTCTAAGACATTTACAGGGGCGCAAGATACAGTGCATGCATTACAAAATGTGAATATTCATGTTGAAAAAGGAGATATATTTGGTATTGTTGGGCTTAGTGGCGCAGGTAAATCTACATTGGTTCGATGCATCAACCGTCTGGAGGAGCCTACGCAGGGAACTATTTTGGTGGGAGGAAAGGATGTAACGAAACTAACGGATAAAGAACTTAGAACAATGAGAAAAAAAATCGGCATGATCTTCCAACACTTTAATCTATTAAGCTGTAGAACAGTGGCAGGGAATATTGCATATCCTATGGAAATCGATGGTGTTTCTTCTCGAGATCGAGAAGAACGAATGAAAGAATTACTTTTTTTAGTAGAATTAGAAGATAAAATGAATGTGTATCCAGCACAACTCAGTGGAGGACAAAAACAGCGAGTGGGAATCGCAAGGGCTTTAGCCAATCATCCAGACGTACTTTTATGTGACGAGGCGACTTCCGCATTAGATCCGAAAACTACAAAAGCAATACTGAAACTTCTAAAGCAAATTAATGAAAAACTAGGACTGACGATTGTCATCATTACCCATGAGATGGAAGTGATCAAGGAGATTTGTACAAAAGTGGCTGTGATGGAGGGTGGAGAAGTAGTAGAACAAGGATGGGTAGCAGATGTTTTTGCAAATCCTACGCATGACACCACAAAAAGTTTTGTACAAACAGTGACGCATGAGGTACCTGCAGAATTTTTTAGTCACCAGGATCCTACAAAGGAACTTCTGCGATTAAGCTTTAAAGGAAGCTGCGCAAAGCAGCCCATCCTATCACAAATGATCAGAAAATTTGACGTAGATGCCAATATCCTTCTAGGAGGAGTAGATCATCTGCAGCAGATGATCGTAGGCAATCTCGTTGTGGAGTTATCAGGAGAACCAGACAAGATAGTAAAAGCTGTGGAGTTTTTGAAAGACCATCAAGTGCAGTGTGAGGTGCTAAGATTATGACAGCAGAAAATATAAAGCTTATGATCAATCTTTTGCCGATCGAGACATGGAATACGATCTATATGGTGCTCAGTGCTACACTGATTGCTGTGCTCATGGGGCTTCCTATCGGAATATTATTGGTCATTTCAGAAAAAAATCATATTCGAGAGATGCCTTTGATCAATGGTATTCTCAGTTTTATAGTCAATGTAGGCAGATCATTTCCCTTTATTATACTAATGATTGCGATTATACCGTTTACTCGATTTATTGTGGGAAAAAGCTTGGGTACTACAGCCGCTATTGTGCCTTTGGCTATTGCCGCAGCGCCATTTGTGGCTAGAGTAATAGAAACATCTTTGAAGGAGATTGATAAGGGAATCATAGAAGCCGCTGTTTCTATGGGGTCTAATACATGGCAGATCATTGTCAAAGTACTTCTGCCTGAAGCACTACCATCTATTGTGCTAGGAATTACGCTAACGATCGTGAACCTAGTGGGCTATAGTGCCATGGCTGGGGTCATGGGGGGTGGCGGTTTAGGTAAAGTAGCAATTCAATATGGATATCAGCGGTACAATGGATTTTTGATGACAATAACAGTGATAGAACTAATTATCCTTGTCCAACTGATTCAGTGGATTGGGAATTATATATCAAAGAGCATTAATAAAAAATGATTGGAGGAAAATAAAATGAAAAAAAGAATTGCTTTATTTGTAGTAGGGTCACTGATTCTAAGTTCGATCGTAGCCGGATGTGGTACTAGCACATCAACAGCCCCACAAAGTCAGAAAAATACAGCCAATAAAACGACCATTAAAGTAGCTGCCACTTCCGTTCCTCATGCTGAAATGTTGGATTATATCAAGGGAGATTTGGAGCAACAAGGGATTTTTCTAGATGTAATTGTAGTAGAAGACTACAATGTGCCCAATAGGGCATTGGCTGAAAAAGAAGTAGATGCCAATTTTTTTCAGCATTATCCTTATATGAATGCACAGATTAATGAATTCAAATATGAAATCAAGGATTTTGCTAGAGTACACATCGAGCCGATGGGCTTTTACTCAGCCAAGATCAAGTCTCTAGATGAGCTTAAAGACGGGGCAATCATAGCAGTTCCTAATGACCCTACGAATGAAGCAAGGGCACTAGCTCTTCTGCATCAGAAAGGTTTGATTGAATTAGAAGATCCTACAAATTTGAATGCAACAGTACTTAATATTAAATCTAACCCGAAAAATATCAAGTTTCAAGAAGTAGATGCAGCACTCCTTCCAAGGACATTGGAAGATGTAGAGGGTGCTGTGATCAACTCTAATTTTGCAATGCAGGCAAATCTAGTTCCGACTAAAGATGCGCTGATTATTGAAGATGGAGTGGATAATCCCTTTGTTAACATTTTAGTCATTCGCAAAGGAGATGAGGGAAGAGTTGATCTAAAAGCTTTAGCAGAAGTTCTTACTTCGGATAAGATGAAAGCATTTATTGATGAAAAATATAAAGGCGCAGTGGTGCCAGCATTCTAAAGAATATCCGAGGGTTTTAAAGCCCTCGGATATTCTTTTAGAAAAAAAGTATTGACAATATATAAGAGATGTAGTAAACTAATTTTTGCTGCCAAACAAAAGTAATGCTGATGTAACAGTGATGATTTACAACTGATCTTTGAAAACTAAACAGTGTATAATACCTTTAACAAGGTAAACAACCAAACCCAAAAATCAACTTACAGTTGATAACGGAAACAAAATAGCTTTTAACCTTAGGGTAAAGAAGCTGAAACTGCTAGACAGTTTCAAATTAGCCAGTTACAAACAACTGACTAGATCAAAAAATCATAAGAAACTCGTCCTACTT